>NZ_LSKG01000068.1:0-45171 GCF_001557005.1 Sphingomonas sp. CCH15-F11
ATCTGGTCGCTGAGGCGGTGAAGACCGCCGCCACCATTGCCGCGATGCCGCCGCTGGCGGCCAAGGCGAACAAGGAAATGGTCAACGCCGCGTTTGAAACCGGGCTGGCCCACGGAGTGGCGTTCGAGCGCCGCCTGTTCTTCGGCCTGTTCGGGACCGAGGACCAGAAGGAAGGCATGACCGCGTTCGTCGAGAAGCGGCCGGGGAATTGGACGGGGCGTTGAGCAGTTGGGTGCCGTTGCCGGACTGCTGATCGCGATTGCGGTGATCGCGGCGTGCCTTGCGCGATGGACCAGGGTCCATCCGCTGCTGATCGCGGCGCTGGGCGGTGTGCCCGGTGGGCTAGTTGGCCTGTTGCTGCCCGGGGAGGTGCCACACAGCATGGATTGGGCATTTGCCGGCATCGTCTATACGGTAACTGCCGTTCCTGCGGCGCTGGGCGCGTTTGCTGGATGGCTGCGACGGAAAACCCGTGAGAGGAATGACTGATGGCACGTATCGCGTTCATCGGGCTGGGCAACATGGGCGGCGGCATGGCCGCGAACCTGGCCAAGGCGGGGCATGACGTCCGCGCCTTCGACCTCTCCGCCGACGCACTCGCGCGCGCGAAGGACGCGGGTTGCCTGCCCGCCGACAGCGCCGATGCGGCGTGTGCGGACGCCGAGGTGGTCGTCACCATGCTGCCCGCCGGCCGCCATGTCGAACAGGTCTATCGCGGTCATGTCTTCGGCGCGGCCGATACCGGCGCGCTGTTGATCGATTGTTCGACGATCGACGTCGATACCGCGCGCCGGGTCGCCGAGGCGGCGGCGGGCAAGGGGTTGACCGCGGTCGACGCGCCCGTGTCCGGCGGCATTGCGGCGGCGCAGGCCGGCACGCTCACCTTCATGGTCGGCGGCCTCGACGAAGCCTTTGCGCGTGCCGAGCCGATCCTGGCCGACATGGGCAAGGCGGTGATCCACGCCGGCGGCAATGGTGCGGGGCAGGCGGCAAAGATCTGCAACAACATGCTGCTCGGCGCGACGATGGTCGCGACCTGCGAGGCTTTCGGGCTGGCGGAAAAGCTCGGCCTCGATCTCCAGCGCTTCTACGACATCAGCTCGGTCTCGTCAGGGCAGAGCTGGTCGATGACCAGCTATTGCCCGGTGCCGGGCGTCGGGCCGGAAACGCCCGCTGATCGCGATTATCAGGGCGGGTTCGCCGCCGCGCTGATGCTGAAGGATTTGCGGCTGGCGATGGAGGCGGCCGCGTCATCGGGGGCCGACGCGCCAATGGGCGCGCGCGCGGCGGAACTGTACCAACAGTTGGTCGATTCCGGGCAGGGCGGCCGCGATTTCTCCGCGATGGCGCTGATGCTGGCGGGGAAGATTGTGAAATGAGCGGACTGCTGCTGGCGATCGCGCTGGTCGCCGCGCCGCTTCAGGAAACGCAGCCCGAAGAGGCCGACGACATCGTCGTGATCGGCAAGCGCCTGGGCCTTTGGCGGGGAAGTTATCGGATCGTCAAGGACAAGGTGCGGTGCAAGACGCGCCAATCGATAGGCGATCGCGCGATCGACGCGATCGGCTGCGATGCGCTTGTCAAGTGCGCGGGCATGCTGGCACCACGCCTCGCCGCGACGGATACGCCCGCGCTGGAGCCATCGGTGCAGGCGACAATGAAGGCCGATGTCCAGCGCCAACTCGGCGCGTGCGTGTTCGAGAAGCGGCGCGACGGGATTGCCGACCTCGCGCGCCGCCGCGCCGAGGCACGACGGTCGGCGAGGTAGGCGACTGTCGGGCTCAATTTGTCCTGCCCGGCGTAGGCCTGAGCCATCGGGCCATCGGGCCGATCGCCTGAGATGCCCGTTTTCACCGGCATGACGACCGTCAGGTTACTTGTCGTCCCCCATGCGCAGCGCGGCGATGAAGGCTTCCTGCGGGATCTGGACGGAGCCATATTCGCGCATCCGCTTCTTGCCTTCCTTCTGCTTTTCCAGAAGCTTGCGTTTGCGCGTCGCGTCGCCGCCATAGCATTTCGCGGTCACGTCCTTGCGCAGCGCCGCGATCGTCTCGCGCGCGATCACCTTACCGCCGATCGCCGCCTGGATCGGAATCTTGAACAAGTGGCGGGGGATCAGGTCCTTCAGCCGCTCGCACATGTGGCGGCCGCGCGCTTCCGCTGCGTCGCGGTGCACGATCATGCTGAGCGCGTCGACGGGCTCGTTGTTGACCAGGATGTTCATCTTGACCAGATCGCCGGGCCGATGGCCGATCTGTTCATAGTCGAACGACGCATAGCCGCGGCTGATCGACTTCAGCCGGTCATAGAAATCGAACACCACTTCGTTGAGCGGCAACTCGTAGGTCATCTGCGCGCGCCCGCCGACATAGGTCAGGTTCTTCTGGATGCCGCGCCGGTCCTGGCACAGCTTGAGCACGCTGCCGAGATATTCGTCGGGGACATAGATGACCGCGTTGATCCACGGTTCGCTGATCTCCTCGATCTTGTTGGGATCGGGCATGTCGGCGGGATTGTGCAGTTCGATCTCGCCGCCGCCATGGGTCAGCTGGATCTTGTAGACGACGCTGGGCGCGGTCGTGATGAGGTCGAGGTCGTATTCGCGCGTCAGCCGCTCCTGGATGATCTCCAGATGCAACAGGCCCAGGAAGCCGCAGCGATAGCCGAAGCCCAGCGCGGCCGACGTCTCCATCTCGAAGGTGAAGCTGGCGTCATTGAGGCGCAGCTTGGAAATGCTCTCGCGCAATTTATCGAAGTCGTTGGCATCGACCGGGAACAGGCCACAGAACACCACCGACTGCACTTCCTTGAACCCCGGCAGCGCCTCGGCAGCGGGCTTTTTCGCGTCGGTGATCGTGTCGCCGACCATCGTCTGCGCGACTTCCTTGATCTGCGCGGTGATGAAGCCGATTTCGCCGGGACCGAGGTCGGTCAGCTGCTCGATCTTGGGCCGGAAACAGCCGACCCGGTCGATCAGGTGGGTGGTGCCCGCCTGCATGAACTTGACCTGCTGGCCCTTCTTGAGCGTGCCCGCCATCACCCGGACTAGGATGACGACGCCCAGATAGGGGTCGTACCAGCTGTCGACGAGCATCGCCTTGAGCGGCGCATCCGGATCGCCCGTCGGCGCCGGGATGCGGTCGACGATCGCGTCCAGGATTTCGTCGATGCCGATGCCCGACTTGGCACTGGCCAGAATCGCGTTGGAGGCGTCCAGGCCGATAATGTCCTCGATCTCCGCCTTGACCTTTTCGGGTTCGGCGGCGGGCAGGTCGATCTTGTTGATGACCGGCACGATTTCGTGGTCATGCTCGATCGACTGATAGACATTCGCCAGCGTCTGCGCCTCGACGCCCTGCGCGGCGTCGACCACCAGCAGCGCGCCTTCGCACGCCGCCAGGCTGCGGCTGACCTCATAAGCGAAGTCGACGTGGCCGGGCGTGTCCATCAGGTTGAGGACATGCCCCTTCCATTCCAGGCGCACGGTCTGCGCCTTGATCGTGATGCCGCGTTCCTTCTCGATGTCCATGTTGTCGAGCACCTGCGCGCTCATCTCGCGCTCGGTGAGGCCACCGGTGCGTTGAATGAGGCGGTCGGCGAGCGTCGACTTGCCGTGGTCGATATGGGCGATGATCGAAAAGTTGCGGATGCGCGAAATGTCGGTGGCCATGATCGCGGCGCGATAGCACCGAACCGCGCAAAGCCAAATGCCTCCCTTCGGGCCACGGCGACGCGGTTTGTACTTACGTGCGACGGGCGGCTTTGATAATGGACGTGCGTCCGGCTGACGGCGCGTGGGGTTGTGGTGCCCGAACGGACATTCGGTTGGGACGCATGCCGGCAACGGACGGCGCGGCGTCCCGTGAAGTGAAGGGGGAGTTCTTCGAGATGCGCGCTTTGTTCACCACCGCGGCCGCCCTGTCGGTCGCCCTGTCGCCCGTGCTGGCGACCGCTGCGCAGGCACAGACCGCCACGTCGTCTTCGGGCAAGACCAACAAGGACGGCACCACCAAGGGCGCATCGTCCGGCCGCCGCGATCAGGAGCGCGCGACCGCTCAGATCCCGCGCTGCACCAAGAAGCTGGGTGCCGTCGCGATCGTCGAGCCCGACAATCAGTGGTGGCGCGAACTGAGCCTGGGCAGCCCGGAGGCGATTCTGCGCGTCTTCGTCCAGCAATCGGGCTGCTTCACGCTCGTCAATCGCGGCCGCTCGTTCCAGAACCGGGCGATGGAACGCGCGCTCGCCGATCAGGGCGAGCTTCAGGCCGGGTCGAACCTCGGCAAGGGCCAGGTGCGCGCCGCGGACTATTTCCTGCAACCCGACATCGTGTCGTCGAATCGCAATTCGGGCGGCAATGCGCTGGGTGGCCTGGTCGGCGGGTTGCTGGGCGGCGCGGCGGGCGGCCTGATCGGCGGCATCAACATCCGCAAGCGCGAAGCCAATGTCACGCTGTCGGTCGTCAATGCACGGACGACCGAGGAAGAGGCGCTGGTCGAGGGGTACGCCCGCAAGAGCGACCTGAGCTTCGGCGCGGGCGGCGGGCTGTTCACCGGGGCCGGCGTGTTCGGGGCCGGCGGCGGCGGCTATCAGAACACCGAAATCGGCCAGGTGATCGTCCTCGCCTATCTCGACGCCTATACCAAGCTCGTGACCGAGCTCGGTGGCCTGCCGGAAAACGCGTCCGAGGCGGCCCCGCGGGCGCGCTGAACAATTGGTGGCGCATCCCCCCTTGCGGGGCGTGCGCCACCCGCTTATAGCGCGCGCTCTCAACGACCGGTCCCGCCAGGGGCCGGCCCCGGTCGGGGAATAGCTCAGCCTGGTAGAGCACTGCCTTCGGGAGGCAGGGGCCGGAGGTTCGAATCCTCTTTCCCCGACCAATTTTCCAAATCATCGCGATTGATGCCGGACGCGGACATGGGTCCCGGCCGTTCAGTCATTGGGCGCGCCTTTCACAGGATCGGCGAGCGCGCGTCGGCTCGCGTGTCCGTTTAGGCGGGCCCGATGCGATAATCTTCGACGGGAATGTCGCGGGGAAGGGCGATCGCGGCGGCGAGCGGCCGGATGGGGCCTTCCAGGTGGATCCCCGCAGAATCATCGAGCACGGCAAGACCCCTGCCGACGATGCCGGCAGGCCAGGTTGCGATCAACCGCGCCACCGCGTCGCCGCACAGGCTCATGTTCATGCCGGCCGACAGGCGCGCGCCCGCCGCATATTGCGCGCGCGCGAGCCCCGGAAGCCGGGCGACGATCAAGCGGCGACCCGACCCGTCGTCAGGGCGGGGGGGACCCACGGCTTCGAAAAGCGGCGCTCGCACCTGCCACTGTTCGGCCCGGTCATTGTCCAGGCGCGCCGGTTTGAGCGCGGGATTGGCGCTTGTCCGGTCCGCGCCCGCAGCATCGGGGGCAAGCCGACCGAGCAGGAGCAGGCGCGCGCTCCCGGCGGAGGCAATCGACGGCGCCACATAGAGATAGATGTCGCCGTCCGCGACGATCGTGCTGCCTGGCCCGGCGTCGGCGGACAGGCTGAAACGATCCGCCTTCTCGAAGTCGAGCCGCACGCCGCCCGCACCCGGAAGGAGGAACCGGGCGCTGAACGCAGCCGGTTGTTCGGACGCTATGCCGGCGTCGCCCGCGCTGCCGTCCTGCTCTGTTTGTCCGCATGCGGCGATCAGGCTGACCGGCAGCGCACCGATCAGGGCCGCTGCCGTCAACACCGCCCGGCGGGATAAGTCGGGGCGCGCGGCCTCGGGCCAGCCGCTCGTTCCGCGCCCCGTCAATTCGGCGACCTGATGCCGTTGCGGCCACCCGCGGAATGATCGACGTTGGGCACCCGGCTCGCCTGGCCGTCCACCTTGTAGTGGAAACCGACCGTCGGGACGGTCTGGCGGAAGATGATTCCGCGCGACGGATCGGGGGTCAGCGACATGTTCTGGCCCCAGGCATTGGTATAGATCGTGCTGCTCGCCGAATTGGCGAACGCCATCGTCGAGAAGTGCGTGTTGACATGCACCGATCCCCGGAAGCTCGAGCGCGGATCGTCAAAGCCGATGCGCGACGCTGACGACGCAACGGTCTCCTGGCATTGCTGCGACGACGCGACGGGATGGGTCGGATCATAGCACAGGTCGACGATGCGCCCCAGGCGGTTGACGAGGCTGGGATCATAGAAGCGCGACGGGTTGCCGATCGTGTAATAGAATGATCCCCCGGTCAGACCCGTCAGCCAGAATTCGATGAGCCGGTTGCTGGCCAGGCGCTTCTGGTCGTCCGTGCTGCCACGCAGGAAGCACGCCGCGCTGGGAATGGCGCGATGGACGCCGCCGACCGGCTGGTTGGCGGGGCTCGGCGCGATCCCGGGGGACACGCCCAGGCCGCAACCTTCCGCTTCGGGTTCCTTGAACGAGCCGGGAATGCCGAACAGCGTGAAGTAGCGAAGCGCGAATGGCTCCAACCCCTCGCATTGCCCGGCGGTTTGCACCTCATGGGCGCTGTTGGCAAAGGCGTCGGGCGAATGCGTGCCGACATGGAGCGACGTCAGCAGGCTGCACCGCTTGGTCTGTGCCGGGTTGGAAGCGTTGTACAGCTGGAATGCGTTGGCGACGATCACCTTGTAGCCGACATGATCTTCGATGCGCTGCAACGCGGGTGCGTTGGGTTCGTGGTTTTCGCTGACATAGCCAAAGGCGAGGTTTCCGGCGAGATTGAAGACGGCCGAGCCCTTCGGGTCACTGCCGTGCTCATGCCCGAACGTGCAGTAGGCGCCCGTTTCCTTGTTGTAGTCGACCGCCGGGTGCCAGGTGGGATAGGCCTTGCCGTCGTCGCCGCGCACCCAATAGGTGTCGTGCAACCATTTCGGGCAATCGCCGGCCTGGCTCGGCGACCATTTGCCGTAGGTGCGCGCCGCCGGAATATCGGAGGTGGGCAGCAGCGCCTCGGTCCGCGTGGGTTTGCCCGCCTGCGGTGTTACCGGCGTCGCCGGATTGGCGTCCGCGGTTCGCTGGACCTTCGACAGCGAATCGATCTGCTGGACCGTGCCGCGCGCCCAGAAGCCGAACCAGTTGAACCGGAGCGCGGGATCGCTGCCGGTAAAGCGAAACGCCAGCGTCTTGTCCGCACCGCGCGCGATCGACGGGTCCACCGCGCAGCGAATGGTCCGGTAGGAACCGACGCCGCCGGTCGAGGGGATGGTGCAGACCGGGCCGGCCAGCGGTCCGGTGGCCGAGTTCATCCGGACCTCGACCGCGCTGCTCCCAGCGGGCAGCGAGACGCGCAGCATGACGCCATCGATCCCGTCGCCCAGGTCGAGCCCGGCATAGGTGGCGTTCGCGCCGTTGGCGGCATTGCCCAGTTCCTGCGTCTGCTGCTGCTCGAGGACATAGGTCGGGTCCTCGGTCCTCTCCCAATAATCGCCCCAGACGGTCGTCAGTCCCTCGCGGGACGCAAAGCGGAGCGCGTTGATGCGTTGGGGAACCAGCCAGGGCGCAGTCGCCGTTGCGGGCACGGTCGCGCTGGCGACCGGGGTGGGTTCGGGGGCGGGCTGCACCGTCACGGTGACCCGATCGGTGCTGGTCGCGGTGCGGGTGCCTTTGGTCCGCAGCTCGAACGTCCACACACCGGCCCCGGGGAACGTCACCTTGGTGGTCAACTGTCTGGACGTGTGAATCTGGACCCCGCTTGGCCCTTTGACGACTGCCCAGATGGGCGTCCCGCTCGGCAGTCGCCCGGTCAGGGTCGTCTCGGTCTGCGGCAGGACGATCGTCTGGTCGGGACCCGCGTCTGCGCGCGTGACGACGGCGCCGGACAGGGTGCTCGACGGCGTCACCACCATGACTCCCGCAGTCGCCAATGCTGCGCCGCTCAGCACGATGGCCCATGCCGTTGCACCGAATTTCTGGCTACGAACTGCACCGATCATGTACGCCCCCAATCTCTTGCGCCAGGGCGAGCCTTGGCTCACCTGCTCCCGACGGGAAGCGGTGGCGCGGATATGCAACGCTAGGGAATTGTTGGCCGAGCCGTACGCAAAAGCGACGTTAATTCCTTATTATTCATGATCTTAGCGACATTTTGCGCAATAAACAGAAAGCGGCAGTCATCATCGCAAAACCGATATTGACGATCACAAGACGAAGCGCCCCGAACGATCGTCGGGCCGTTGAACGCCAATTCCTTGCCGTCGAGGCGGGCGATTCGGCGTGGGCGACGTGCGGGTTGGATCGCACCCCGCCGGACCACGCGATGCCGCGGCCGCTTCGCGCATGAGCGGTCGACTTGTCCTTGTCGGTGGGGGGCACGCGCATCTGGGCGTGCTTGCCGACTGGATCCGGCGCGGTCCGCCCCCGGCCGAGACGATCCTGGTCACGCCGGCTCGCGTTGCGCTTTATTCGGGAATGGTGCCCGGCTGGATTGCCGGACGTTACACGGCCAGCGATGCCGGGATCGACCTGCAGCCGCTCTGCGCGCGCGCCGGCGTCCAGCTGCTCCTGGCCCATGCAATCCGGCTCGACCCGGTCGCCCGGCGGCTCGGTCTCGGCGATGGTTCGGAAATCGGCTGGGATCTTTTGTCCATCGCAACGGGCAGCACGCCTCGACTTCCGCCGGGCGCTGGCGATGGATCGACGGTGCTGGCCGTTCGGCCGATCGAGCGATTGATGGCCGAAATCGCGGAAATCCCATCGGCTGATGCGATGGCGGTGCTGGGCGGCGGCGCGGCCGGCGTCGAGCTCGCCTTTGCCCTCGATGCGGCCGGACATCGGCCGGTCACGCTGGTCACCGGGGATCACGGGCTGCTGCCCGCTTTTGCAGCAGGCGTTCGGCGTCGCGCGGAGGATGCCCTGCGTGAACGCGGCATCGCGATCGTCGCGGCCGACGGCGAGATGCGCGACGATGGCCCGCTATGCGCGGCCGGGCGCATGATCGAGGCTCGCAGGGTCATCGCCGCGATCGGCAGCGGTGCGCCCGACTGGCTCGCCAATTCAGGCCTGGCGCGCGATCCCGCGGGGTTCATCCGGGTCGATGCCGCCCAGCGATCGCTTTCCCATCCCCGCATCTATGCGGCCGGCGACGTGGCGCGTCGGATCGACCGGGCGCTGCCGCCATCGGGCGTCCATGCCGTCTTCGCCGGGCCGGTGCTCGCCGCCAACCTGCGCGCCGCGATCGATGGCCGGCCGCCGTCGCGGCGTTATCGCCCGCGCCGCTGGACGCTGTACCTGCTGTCGACCGGCGACGGGCGCGCGATCCTGTCCTGGGGGCCGTTTGCTGCGCAGGGCAGGTGGGTGTGGTGGCTCAAGGACCGGATCGACCGGCGCTTTATCGCGCGTTTCCGCCGGCTAGCGCGCTGAGCCGAGTTTGGCGCGGATATCCGCCGACACCCCCTCGATCCGCCTGGCATTGGCGCCCAGATCGCTCAACCCAACCCGCGAAATCGAGCGCAGGTCGATCCGCGACCCGGCGCCGTCGGGACGGACGCGCACGATCAGGTCGTCGTCGAACCCGAACCAGAACGATGTCGCCACCGCCTCGATCCGGCCAGTCGCCCGGTCGGCCGTGTCAACGCGCAGCCCCGCGGCGCGCACCGCCGCCAACGCCGCGTCGAACGCGGCATCGGGCGTCGCGGCGACCCGGATCGGGCAGACGTCGGGATAGGCGGTCGTGCTCAATTCGCCGATCGAACGCCTGGCGATGTCGGCAAAGCGCGGTCCCTGATACGCCTTGAGCGTCGCAAGCGGCGCGTCCAGCCGTGCGACCGGGTTGGCGCCCGCGGCGTCGCGTGCCTTCGCCAGCGCGGGCGATGGGGCCGGCGGGTCGGCGACATCGGTGGCGATGTCGTGGATCGGCGGGATGGCCGCGCTCTGGCTGCGCACATAGCCGAGATAGCCGAGCGCGACCGCCGGGATCAGCAGCGCGATCAGCGAGGACCGCCAGCCCCGGCGCGGCCGGCGGACCAGCGCGGCGATCAGCGCCAAGAGCGCGAGGACGAACGCCAGGCCGATGACCCGCGGTCCCCAGGTGACGATCAGGGTCAACAGCCCCGTCTGCCAGCCCCACCAGCCGAATTTGGTGCCGAGCGCCGCGACCGCGAAATAAACCGGCAACGCGAGGGAAAGGACGAGCGCGATCCGCGCAAACGCCGCGCGGGTCAACGCCGCGCTCCACGCATTGGTGTCGAATGACGCTGCATCGCAATTTCCCCTGCCCGTAACGAGTATGTCGGCGCTTATGGGCGATGCGCGCCAGTGGCAACAGGGGGGTGGAGCGCGTGTCGCCGGGCCGGCGGCTTTGGCAAAGCGGTGCGGCCTTCCACGATGTTGCGCACGATCGTCGCGGCCGGGCGGCCGGACGACGGCCTGTCACGGCGATGACATGTTGCCGATTATAGACCCGGCGATGGAATGCGGGCAGCAATGGCTCGCCGGAAAATGGGGATATCGCGTCATGGGTGACTGGGATCGGCTGCGTTCGGCGCGGCTTGACGTTTCGCGGCGCAGTGCGCTCAAGGGCTTTGGCGCAGCCGCGGTGACCGCGCTGGCCGTCCAGCCTTGGCGCCAGGCGATCGCCGATCCGATCTTTCGCACCGATCCGTTTCAGCTCGGCATCGCGGCCGGCGATCCGGCGCCCGACGGCTTCGTGATCTGGACCCGCCTCGCGCCCGAACCGCTGGCGTTCGACCACGGGATGCCGGCGCTCGCGGTGCCGGTCGACTGGGAAGTCGGCGAGGATCAGGGCTTTCGCACCATCGGGGCAAAGGGCACCGCGCTCGCGCGGCCCGAACTTGGCCATGCCGTCCACGTCGAGGTCGCCGGGCTGAAGCCGGGTCGCCCCTATTGGTATCGTTTCGTTGCCGGGCGCGAGCGCAGCGGCGTCGGCCGGGCGATGACGACGCCGCTACCCGGTGCGGCGCTCGATCGCATCCGCTTCGCGGTGGCGGGCTGCCAGCATTACGAGCAGGGCTATTTTACCGCCTATCGCAAGCTCGCCGCCGAAGCGCCCGACTTCGTGTTCTGCTATGGCGACTATATCTATGAAGGCCGGGGCGGCCGCGTGCGCAACACGCGCGAGGGACCGGTCGAGACGATCCGCCAGCACGACGGCGACGAAATCTACTCGATCGTCGACTATCGCCGCCGCTACGCCCAGTACAAAATGGACCCCGACCTTCAGGCCGCGCACGCCGCCGCGCCGTGGTTCACGGTGTGGGACGATCATGAAATCGACAACAACTGGGTCGACCTGTTCGATCAGGACGATACGCCGCCCGGCATTTTCGCGCTGCGCCGCCAGATGGCGATGCAGGCTTATTACGAGCATATGCCGCTGCGCGCCTCGGCGCTACCGGTCGGGCCGCAGATGCAGATCTATCGCCGCGCGCGCTTCGGCAATCTGCTCGACCTCAATCTGCTCGACACCCGGCAGTATCGCACCAACCAGCCGTGCGGCGACCGCTGGCAGCCCGATTGCCCGGGTATCAACCAGGCCGATGCGCAGATGCTGGGCGCGGCGCAGGAAAAATGGCTGATGGACGGCCTCGGCAAGTCCGACGCGCAGTGGCAGGCTTTGGCGCAGCAGGTGATGGTCATGGACCTCGACCGCAATGGGGAACCCGGTGCGACCTATAATCTGGACAGCTGGGGCGGATATCGCATCCCGCGGGCGCGGCTGCTCAAGGGTATTCAGGATCGCCGGCTCGACAACGTCGTCGTGCTGACCGGCGACGAGCACCAGAATTATGCCGGAGAGCTCCACCTCGACGGGCGCAATCCGGGGGCAAAGGCGATCGCGACCGAATTCGTCGCGACCTCGATCACCTCGGGCGGCGACGGCGTCGATGTCCGCCCCGACATGGTGTGGGTCCAGGCGAACAATCCCCAGCTCAAGTTCAACAATGCCCAGCGCGGCTACATGCTGTGCGACGTCACCCGCGAACGCTGGGAAACCAAGGTGCGGGTGATGGATCGCATCTCCGACCGAAACGGCGAAATCTCGACCCGCGCGACAATGGTGGTTCCGGCGGGTGAAACGAAGGTGGTGGCGGGCTGAGCCGCATAGCGCACATCCGCGTAACCCGTTCGCTTCTCTACTTCGCTCGAAGCGAACGGATCGTGATTTGGGGTCAGATCAAGACGTCTCGTCCGCGCTACTCGAAGCTCACCGTCCGCGCGGTTCCGCCGCTCAGCTGCACCGTGCGCACCGTGCCGCGGGCGCGGACATTCACCTGATGCTGCTGGCGGGGATAGACGTCGGTCAGGATGCCCGAGCGCAACGTCACCGCGTCGATGCGGCCGCGCGCGCGCCCGGCGAAGTCGACGCGGACTTCGGCGGTGCTCAGGTCGGTCGCGCGGTGGGCGAGCGCCACCGGCTTGCCGTCGACGATCAGCGTGAAGCGACGTGCCAGATAGGCCTCCAGCGCCGCGATCGCGTCCGGGTCGTCCAGGCTGGTCTGGGCGTTCGGCGCGATGCGGGCCAGCGCAGGCTCGATGTCATGCGCTTCGAAACGGTGCGAGACCGTCACCGTGCCATCCTTCTCGATCATTACCACGCTGATCGCATCATGCCCGCGATGCGCCGATGCGGGCGTGGCGGCCAGCATCGCCATCGCCAGCGCAACGAATACCCCCCTCACTTCGACGGCGGCGCCGGATAGGTGCGCAGCGATCCCGGCTTCACCTGCAGGTCGCTGTCCTTCATCCGGTCCTCGACCTCCTCGGCGTCCTCGATCTCGATCGCCACCCGGTCGATCCGGCCGCGCCAGACATTGTTGGTGCGATCGGCATCGGCGGTTTCCCAAAGCGGATCCAGCTCCGCGCCGGTGATCGTCCGGGGGGTGACATATTGCCACGTCACCTGCTTGGGATCGTAGCGCCACAGCTCCGCGGGAATGCGCACCGTCTCGCTCGCGCCATCGGCGAAATCGAGCTTCAGGATCACCGGCATCACCAGACCGCCCTTGTTGGCGAAGGTGAAGCGATAGAATTTGTCCTTCACCGCCAGCGCGGCGCGCTCCTCCGCGGTCAAGTCATCGACCTTTTCCGCCAGGTCGCGGCGGTCCTGCGGCGTCACCGCGAAACGATCGCGGTCGGTGTAGAAGTCGCGCGTGGCGGGATCGCGCTCGACGACGGTCGCTTCGCCGGCGTTGCGGGTCGCGGTCAGCGATTTGGGCTCGGCGTCGCGCACCCGGCGCTTGGCCGCCGCTTCGCCTTCCAGGTCGGAGCCGACGATCCTGCCCTCGACGATCTTGTCGAGCGAGATGTCGACATGGTCGGTCGAATAGAACCAGCCGCGCCAGAACCAGTCGAGATCGACGCCCGAACTTTCCTCCATCGTGCGGAAGAAATCATAGGGCGTCGGGTGCTTGAACCGCCACCGATTGGCATATTCCCGAAACGCGCGGTCGAACAGCTCGCGACCCAGGATCGTCTCGCGCAGGATGGTCAGCGCGGTCGCGGGCTTGCCATAGCCGTTGGCACCGAACTGCAGGACCGAATCCGACTGGGTCATCAGCGGCACCTGATCCTCGGACAGCATGTATTCTGCGATGTCCTTGGGCTCGCCGCGGCGTGAGGGGAAATCCTTGTCCCACAATTTCTCGGCCTGGAACTGAAGGAAGGTGTTCAGCCCCTCGTCCATCCAGGTCCATTGCCGTTCGTCGGAATTGACGATCATCGGGAAATAATTGTGCCCGATCTCGTGGATCACCACGCCGACCAGCCCGTTCTTCGCGCGCTCGGTATAGGTCAATGCGCCGGTTTTCCTGTCCTTCACCGGGCGCGGTCCGTTGAAGGTGATCATCGGATATTCCATCCCGCCCACCGGCCCGTTGACCGACTGCGCGACGGGATAGGGATAGGGAAAGGAAAAGCGCGAATAGACGTCGATGGTGTGCGCAATCGCCTTGGTCGAATAGGCGTCCCACAACGGCCGCGCTTCCTTGGGGAAGAACGACATCGCAATGACCAGCGGCATCTCGGCCGATGCCTGCTTCACCCCCATCGCGTCCCAGGCGAACTTGCGCGACGACGCCCAGCCAAAGTCGCGCACGTTGCTGGCCGCGAACTCCCAGACGCGCGTGCCGCCGGCCTTGCCCCGCTCGGCTGCCTCCGCTTCCTCCGGCGTGACGATATAGACGGGCGCCTTGGCGGTCCTGGCGGTTTCCAGCCGCTCGCGCTGGCGGGCGCTCAGCACCTGCTCGGGGTTCTGCAGCAGCCCGGTTGCGGAGACGACATGATCGGCGGGGACAGTCAGCGCGACGCGATAGTCGCCGAATTCCAGCGTGAATTCGCCCGCGTCGAGGAACGCCTTGTTGTGCCAGCCTTCATAGTCCGAATAGACCGCGAGCCGCGGAAACCACTGCGCGCCCTGAAAGATGCAGTTGCCGTCCTCGCCGGGCTGGGTGAAGCATTCATAGCCCGACCGTCCGTCGACGACCTTCTGTTCGGCGAGCGGAAAGGACCAGTCGATCGAGAACGTCGTCTCGCCGCCATTGCCCGCGACGGGCTGGGGCAGCTCGATCCGCATCAGGCTGTCGGTGATGGTAAAGGGCAGGGGCTGGCCGTCGGGCCCGCGCACCGCGGCGATGGTGAAGCCACCTTCCCATTCCTGCATCCGCTTGGCCCGGCGGATCTCGCCGATCGTGATCTTGTCCGACGCGGGCACGGTCAGGGTGCGTTCGGCGATCGAGTCCCGCTTGTACTGGTTCTGGTCGAGCAGCAGCCACAGATAGGGCAGGGCATCGGGCGAATTGTTGCGATAGCGGACCGTCTCGGTCCCCGTCACCGTCCTGCGCGCCTCGTCCAGCGTGACCCGCACGTCATAGTCGACCTTTTGCTGCCAGTAGCGATGCCCCGGTGCGCCCGAAGCATTGCGGTAATCGGTCGGCGTCGGCCAGTCCTCACCCTCCAGCTGGCGAAACTTGTCTTCCCAGCTGCCCTTGGTCTGGCGAACGGGATCGGCAAGCGCGGGCGCAACGGTGATCAGGCTGGCGCCCAGCAGCAACGCGGTCATTCGCAGCAAGTCGGATGGTCCTTCGATGACGGGATGTCCCTTCATCGTCGAGCGTGGTTGCCGGGCTGTCAAGCATGCTGGGGAACACCTGGCGCCGCCCGCCGTTGCCCTGTCTAGAAGGAGATTCGAAATGGATACGAGCGATACCATTGGTAGCCTTATGTTTTTTACGCTGATTGCGGTCGCGCTGATCGCGGTGGTGATGCTGGGCGTGTTCCTCCAGCGCCGGTCGAACCGTCATCCGATGGCCGATCAGCCCGAACGCAACGCGGCCGAAATCGAGGCGCATGTGATGCCGGAGAGCGACCGCAACCACCGCTGATCGGCCGGACCACCAGGGAAGCGCGCTGGCAGCGGAGTTGACCTGTCGTGCCGCGTCGGATTAACCCGGCGCGTCGCGCGGTCTTGCGGCCATTATAGAAGTCGACCTTGCCGACCCGATGCAGTCGCCCGGAAAGATCCTGATCGTCGAGGATGACGCACCGCTGCGCATCCTGGTCGCGCGCGCGCTTCGCGATTACGGTTACGAGCCGGTCGGCGTGTCGACCGCTGCGGAAATGTACCCGCTGCTCGAGGCCGGCGACTTTCAGGCGTTGCTGCTCGACATCATGTTGCCCGGCACCAACGGTCTCGACATTTGTCGTGCGGTGCGCGCGACGACATCCATCCCGATCATCATCATCTCCGCGCGCGGCCAGGAAAGCGACCGCATCGTCGGGCTTGAAATCGGCGCCGACGACTATCTTTCCAAACCGTTCGGCCCCGGCGAACTGATCGCGCGGATCCGCGCGGTGTTGCGCCGCGCGGGGGGCGCGCTGATGGCCGCGACAGCGGCGCGCGAAGTCCGCTTCCAGGGCTGGTGCATCGACACCTCGCGTCGCGAACTCGTCGCGCCCGACGGTTCGCAGGTGATGCTGTCGGGGGCGGAATACGACCTGCTGATCACACTCACCGACACCGCCCAGCGCGTCGTCAGCCGTGATTTCCTGCTCGAACAGTCGCGCGATCGGCTCGCGGGCGTGTCGGATCGCTCGGTCGACGTGCTGGTCAGCCGGCTGCGGTCGAAGCTGGGCTCGCACGCGGGCGGTGCCGACCTGATCAAGACGGTGCGCGGCGTCGGTTACATGTTTCTGCCTTCGGTCGAACGGCGATGAGGCGCGTCCGCCTGTGGCCCTCGGGCCTGACCGGGCGGGTGACCCTCGTATTGCTCGCCGCGATCCTCGTCGAGTTCCTGGGCAGCGTGCTCGTCTTCGGCGAGGCGGAACGACTGCTGATGAGGAATGAACAGTCGCAGCGGATCGCCGAACAGCTCGTCGTCGCCGAGCGCGTGATCCAGACGGCCGCCCCGGCCACGCGCGTGCAGACCGCAACCGCGCTTTCGACCCGCCACGTCCGCTTCGACTGGTCGCGTCAGCCGCCCGGCATCGATCGCAAATCGGCGAAGACCGCAGCGATCGTCAGCGAAATCCTGTTGTGGGAGCCGACGCTCGCCCGCCATGCGCTGCGCCTGGGCACGCGGGACAAGGGTGGCGAGAGCTATCTGATCGGCGGCGTCCGGCTCGATGACGGGACGTGGCTCCAGTTCAAGTCGAACGAACCATTGACGCCGTGGGCGACAGCGATCGAGACGCTGCTGTCGGTCGCGATCGTCGCGCTGGCGGTCGTGCTGGTCGCGGCGGTGCTGGTCCGCACGCTTGCCGCGCCGCTGCGCGCGCTGGCGGCCGCGGCGGGCGAAATCGGCTTCGAGCATCGCGTCCATGTCGAGGGCGCGGGGCCGCGCGAGCTGAGCCAGCTCGCCGAGGCGCTCAACGCGATGCAGGACCGGATCGGGCAGCTGATCGACACCCGCACCCAGGCGCTGACCGCGGTCAGCCACGACCTGCGTACGCCGCTGTCGCGGCTGAAGATGCGGATCGGGGCGCCGGCGGCCGCACTGGATGCCGACGCCATGCGCGAGGATGTCGACGAAATGGAGGCGATGCTCACCTCGATCCTCGATTTCATGCGCGGCGGCGAGCTGGAAGCGCCGCGCCGGATTGATGTCGCCAGCCTGCTCCAGACGATCGCCGACGACGCCGCCGACATGGGGCACGATGTTAGCTATGCTGGCCCCGCGGGTCTGAACGCGATGGCACGCCCCGTGCTGCTGCGCCGCGCGATCACCAACCTGGTCGACAATGCCGTGCATTATGGCGGATCGGCGACGATCGGGCTGGAGGCCGGACGTGGCGCGGGTGGTCGTGCCGGGCTTAACATCATCGTGCGCGACCGCGGGCCGGGGATCGACGCAGGGGAAATTGCGCGCGTCACCGAACCCTTCATGCGCGGCGATCATGCGCGTGCGCGCGATACGAAGGGGCTGGGGCTCGGCCTTGCCGTGGCCGATCAGGCCGCCCGCGTACACGGCGGCACGCTGACGCTTGAAAACGCCGATCCCGGGCTGCGCGCGACGCTGTTCCTGCCCGATCACGCCTGAATCGCCGCGCCTGCTCCAGCAACACTTTGTTACGTGCGGGCTGCGCCGCAGCAAAGAAGCCGCGCCATCTTCACAGCGACCACGCTGCGTGTCGGTCGGCTCGGGGAGACGTTCCCGCCAAACGCCGGCGCGCAGCCGACAGGTGAAAGGCGTCGCGAACGATGGACATGAGCAACACACCGACCGGGCCGAAAGCGGGCTTCGACAAGCCGACGATGCGCGATCTGGCGGCATCGTTCGTCGTTTTCCTCGTCGCGCTGCCGCTTTGTCTCGGGATCGCGATCGCCTCCGGGGCGCCGCCCGAAGCCGGGCTGGTGACGGGCATCGTCGGCGGTATCGTCGTCGGTCTGCTCGCCGGTCAGCCGCTGCAGGTCAGCGGGCCGGCGGCGGGGCTGGCGGTCATTGTCTTTGACCTCATCCAGAAGCACGGCATCGAGACGCTCGGGCCGGTGCTGATGCTGGCCGGCGTCATCCAGCTCGTGGCCGGTGCGGCGCGGATGGGTGGATGGTTTCGCGGCGTTTCCCCGGCAGTCGTTCACGGCATGCTTGCCGGAATCGGCGCGCTGATCGTCGTCCAGCAGTTTCACGTCCTGTTCGATGATACCCCGCGCAGTTCGGGGCTCGCCAACCTGAAGGCCATTCCCGAACAGTTCATCGGCCTGACCCAGGGCAGCACGATCGCCGCGGTAATCGTCGGCCTCGTCACGATCGCCGGCATGGTCGGCTGGGAAAAGTTCAAGCCAGCGGCGCTCAAGCTCGTTCCCGGCGCCCTCGTCGGTGTCATGCTGGGCACCCTCGTCTCGCTGCTGGGGATGACCGCGGTGAAGCGTATCTCGCTCCCCGAAAACATCCTGGGCGGGCTCAACATCGCGGGCGGTTCTGACTTCGCTCGGCTGGCCGATCCCACCGTGATCGGGCTGGCGATCGCGATCGGCTTCATCGCCAGCGCGGAAACGCTGCTGTCGGCGGCGGCGGTCGACCGGATGCAGGATCGTACCCAGACCGACTATAACAAGGAACTGCGCGCCCAGGGCGTCGGCAATTTCCTTTGCGGGATGCTCGGGGCGCTCCCGATGACCGGCGTGATCGTCCGAAGCTCGGCCAATGTCCAGGCGGGCGCGACAACGCGCGCATCGACGGTGCTGCACGGCATCTGGCTGCTGGCGTTCGTCGCTTTCCTGCCAGCGGTGCTGGCAGTGGTGCCGACCGCGACGTTGGCCGGCGTGCTTGTCGTGACCGGGTGGAAGCTCGTCAAGTTCAAGGATGCCCGTCACCTGTTCGAGCGATATGGCCTGCTGCCGGCGGCGACCTGGGCGGTGACTTTCATTCTGGTGGTGACCGTCGACCTTTTGACCGGCGTCATGGTCGGCCTGGCGATGTCGATGCTGGAACTGGTGCCGCAACTGCGCCGCATCGGGTTCAAGGTCCATGAAAGCGGCAGCGCGGACGACCATCGCGTCGCCCTGACCGGCGGTGCGACCGTTCTGCAGATCAACCGGCTGACCAAGCTGCTCGACCGGTTGCCCGCGCGCGGACGACTGAAGCTCGACCTTTCGGGCCTGCATTTCGTCGATCACACCAGTAACGAATTGCTGGCGGAAACGCTCAAGCGCAAGCAGCGGTCGGGGCTGCGCGTCGAGCTGATCGGCGAAAACAGCCAGCGCGAGCGACTGGCTGCCAGCCTCGCCTGAGCGCAGCCCCGGCCGCTCGATCGTCACCGCGATCAATGCGCGACCCGCGGGGTCGCGCCGCTTCGCAGTCGCTGACCGCGCGTGTAGGGTGCGCCCGAATCGAACGGGGGACGGGGGTGGCGATGCGTCGAATTGCCTTGGGGCTGTTGCTGGTTGCGGGCAGCGCATCGGCGCAAACGAGTGATCCGATTTTCCTGCCCGAGGACGTCGTTCGCGCCGCACCCGTAACCTTGCGTGGCGCGGACAATGCGGCGGCGGACGTCGCCCGCTTCCTGCTGGTGCGCAGCGCGCGCAGCCCGGTGCTCAGCGCGGACGGCCGCACCATCGCCTATCTGAGCGACGTGACCGGCGTGCCCCAGATCTGGGCGGTGCCCGCGACGGGCGGCGTGCCCGACCAGCTGACCTATGGCTCGGGCGTCGATTGGATCGAGGCCGCGCCGGGCGGCGGCTGGCTCTATGGTGCGGATACCGACGGGGACGAGCGGGTCGGCATGTACTGGCTGTCGGCCGACGGCACGCGCGAGCGTGAAGTCATCGCCAAGACGCCCGCATTTCGCCAGTTCGGTACCTGGTCCCCTGACGGCCAACGCTTCGCCTATGCGTCGACCGAGCGCAACGGTCGCGACTTCGACATCCATGTGGCGGATACCGCAACCGGCCGGAGCCGGCTGGTGTTCGAGGGCAAGGGCGGCTTCTATCCCGTCGCGTGGCAGCCGGGTGGCGATCGCGTCGTGGTCAGCGAGACGCGCGGCGGCCAGGGCAACAATCTCTATCTGCTCGACATCGCGACGGGGCGTGCCGAACCCTTGTTCAAGCCGCGCGACACCGCCGAATATATCGGGGCGGAATTTTCGCCCGACGGCAAAAGCCTGTACCTCGCGAGCAACGAGGGCAGCGATCATCACCGCCTGATCCGCTACGACATCGCGACGCGGCGGACGACCGTGCTTGCCGATCCCGGCCGCGACATCGACGGCGTGACGCTTGGCGCCGACGGCCGTTATCTGGCCTGGACGACGATCGAGACCGGCTTTTCGCACCTGCATGTGCGCGACCTCGCCACGGGCCGCGACGTCGCGGTGCCCGACCTGCCGCGCGGCGTCTTCACGATGCGCTTTGCGGCCGGGGCGCCGGTGCTGGTCATCAACGCCAACGGGCCGACGACCGCGGGCGAGGTGCGCGTGTGGCGCGTGCCGGATGCGCAAGCAACGGTGGCGGTGCCCGCCGACACGCCGGGGCTCGATCTGGCGACGATGGTCGTGCCCGAACCGGTGGCGTTTCCCGCTCGCGACGGCGCGCCGCTCACCGGTCTGCTCTACATGCCGCGCCTGGCGGCCGGTGCGCCGTTGCCGCCGGTCTACCTCAAGGTTCATGGCGGGCCGAGCGCCTATGCCGCGCCCACATTTTCGGCGGAGACGCAATATTATGTGTCGCGCGGCATCGCCGTCCTCGACTTCAACTATCGCGGCTCGACCGGGCAGGGCAAGGCGTTCGCCGAACTGAACGACCGCGAAAAGAAGGTCGACGAGGTCGGCGACCTCGCCGATGCCGTGGCCTGGCTCAAGTCCACCGGCCGGGTCGATGCGTCGCGGGTCGCGGTCGGCGGCGGGTCCTATGGCGGCTACCTGACCAATCAGGCGCTCGGTACCTATCCCGATCTGTTCATTGCCGGCGTCTCGGCGGTCGGCGTGTCCGACTGGGTGACCGCGCTGGAGGGCGCAAGCCCGGCGCTCAAGGCCGCCGACCGGCTCGAATTCGGCGACATCGCCGATCCCAAGGTGCGCGCCTTTTTCGCGAAGCTGTCGCCGATCAACAATGTCGACAAGATCAAGGCCCCGCTGCTCGTCATGCACGGGGCCAATGATCCGCGCGATCCGGTGAGCGAGAGCGACCGGCTGGTCGCCGGCATCCGCGCCAATGGCGGGCAGGTGACCTATCTGCGCTTTCCCGACGAAGGCCACGGCATCGCCCGGCTCAATAATCGCGTTCACGCCTATCGCCGCGTGGCCGAGTTTCTGGAACAGCGATATGCGCAGGCGCGCGGCGGCCAATAGGCGGGTCGGCGCGCATTCGCGCATCTTTTTGGCGGACGAGCCCGTTTTTCCCGGCGCGTGCGGGGGGATTTACGGGTGCTTGGTAAGGTTTAGGATCGCATCATGACGAGGGAGGACGACGATGCGCGCCGCGCCAGGCTGACGGCCGCGCTGGAGCGTGTGGGCAGGGGGGATCGTGACGCATTGCGCGACGTCTATGACATGACCGCCGCGAAACTATTCGGCATTTGCCTGCGTATCTCGAAAGATCGGGAGATCGCCGAGGATATTTTGCAGGACGTGTTCATCAAGGTGTGGAACCGCGCGGGGCGGTTTGAGGCGGGGCGGGCAAGCCCGATCACGTGGCTGAGCGTCATCGCGCGCAACACCGCGATCGACTGGCGCCGCGCCCAGCCGCGTGCGCGCTTCGTCGATCAGGATCACGCGATGGATGTCGCCGATGACCGGCCCGATGCGGTGGCGGCGATCGGCGCGGCGCAACAGCGCGCGCGCGTCCTCGACTGCCTCGACGCGCTCGACCCGCGCCAGCGCGATGCGATCCGCCAGGCCTTTTTCGACGGCTTCACCTATGCCGAGCTGGCCGACCGGCTGCAGGTGCCGCTCGGCACGATGAAGAGCTGGGTGCGCCGCGGCCTGCTCCAGATGCGGGAGTGCGTGGGCGATGCCTGATCCCGCGATGACCGACGAGGAGCGCGACGTGCTCGCGGCCGAACTGGCGCTCGGCGTGCTCGACGGGGCCGAACGCGCGGCCGCCCAGCGCCTCCGGCTCAGCGATCCCGATTTCGCGGCAGCGGTCGAGCGTTGGGCGAGCCAGCTTGCGCCGATGAACGACGCCGCCGCCGATGTCGCGCCCGACGACGGCGTGTGGGCGGGCATCGACCGGCGGCTGGGCGGTCCGGCGGAAGCGCCGGGGGACGCCGACGATGCGCGCGTCGTCATGCTGGAGCGCCGCGTGCGCGGATGGCGCTCGGGCGCGTTCGTCTCCGGTGCGGTCGCCGCGGCGCTGGCGCTGGTGATGATCCTGCGTCCGGCACCCGCACCCGTTGAGATCGTCCGCGCGCCCGACCAGCTCGTGCTTGCGCAGTTGACCGGCAGCCCGGACGGCGCGCTGCTCGCGGCGCGCTATGATCCCGAACCCGGGGCGCTGCGCATTCGCGCCATCGCTCTGCCGGAGGGCGAGCGCGCCGGGCCCCAGCTCGCGCCCGAACTCTGGGTCATCCCTGACGATGGCGTACCGCGGTCGCTTGGCCTCGTGGCCCAGACCGGCACGAGCATCGTCGCGGTCGCGTCGGAGAACCGCGCCTTCATCCGCGACGGCGCGACGCTGGCGATCACCATCGAGCCTGTGGCCGGTGCACCCCACGCCGCGCCCGGCAGCGCGCCGGTCGCCGCCGGAAAAATTTCCACGCTCTGATGCATCCGGCCCGCTTCGGGCTGCGTAGCTTCCTCCGCATCCCCCGATGAGGGTTGCAGGAATTCAGGAAGGAAGCTCGAATGACGAAGCGTGTTCTCAGCCGCGTGTCGATGTCGGCGCTGGGCGCCGTCGCCCTGCTCGCCGGATCGGCGGTGATCGCCAAGGATTACCCGATGGTCGGCGGTGCCGCGATGTATCCGACCAAGACGATCGTCGAAAATGCGGTCAATTCAAAGGATCACACGACGCTGGTCGCCGCAGTGAAGGCGGCGGGGCTGGTCGACACCCTGTCCGGCCCGGGTCCGTTCACCGTGTTCGCGCCGACCAATGCCGCCTTTGCCAAGCTGCCCGCCGGAACGGTCGAGACGCTGGTGAAGCCGGAGAACAAGGCGACGCTGACCTCGATCCTCACCTATCATGTCGTGCCGGGCAAGCTGATGGCGGCCGATGTCGCCAAGGCCGTCGCGGCCGGCGGCGGCAAGGCAATGCTGACCACGGTCAACGGCGCCAAGCTGACCGTCAGCAAGTCGGGTTCGGGCTATATGCTCACCGATACCAAGGGCGGCACCGCCAATATCACGATCGCCGATGTCGGCCAGTCGAACGGCGTCATTCACGTGATCGACGGGGTGGTCCTGCCCTGATCTGACGGGACGTTACGGTTTGGCGCGGCAATTTCCCGGGCCGCGCCGGGACGCCGATCGATCGTTGCCCCCTTTCGATCGACGGCGTCAATCCAGGCCGGGGTTGGTTGCCCTCCGATTTGCCATCCCCGGCGCCGCCGCCCGGTCGTTCCCACCGGGCGGCGGCACTTTTTCGTGGGGTGTCAGGTCAGCACCAGCTTGGCACCCGCGATCAGCAGCACGAGCCCCAGCACCTGGAACAGCCGCGTCGACGGCAGGCGCACGACGCCCAGATGCGTGCCGATCAGCGCACCCGACGCCACGGCGGCGACGAACCACGGCAGCTCTGCCGGCAGGCGCCCGACGCTGGACAGGTTTCCGGCAAGCCCCGCGATCGAATTGCACAGGATGAAGACGGCGGCGATGCCGCTCGCGCGGCGTGGCGCCGCCCAGCCGCAAAAGAGCAGCACGGGGCTCAGGAAGATGCCCCCCCCGGTGCCGGTCAGGCCGGACAAAAGGCCGATTCCCGCCCCGCCGAGGAGTCCCGCCAGAACCGGGGGTGCGGTAATCATGCGCTGGCGGTCGAGCGGGCGCGGCCACAACAGCCGGATGCCCGCCAGCCACAGCACCACGCCGACGATCGGGCGATAAAGTTCAGCGGGCAGTTGCACCGCGCCGCCGAGGAATGCGAAGGGCACCGCACCGGCGATGAAGGGCAGGGCGGTGCGCAGGTCGAACTGGCCGGCCCGCACGAAGCGCCAACTGGTAAAGCTCGCGACCAGGATGTTGAGGACCAGCGCGGTCGGCTTCATCGTCTCGGGCGCGAAGCCGACGAGCGCCATGATCGCCAGATAGGCGGATGCGCCGGCATGGCCGACCGAGGTGTAGAGCAACGCGCCAATCCCCATCAGGAGCGCGGTGAGCAGGATCAGGTCGGGGGCCATGCCGCGCCGTCCTATCGGGTGTGCGCGTAAAACGAAACCGCCATGGCGACGATCGCGTCGCTGCAGTATGTCCGTTGGGGGGGCGTCGAACGAATGGCGGGGCGATGACCTGGGACGATGAATATCTGGGCATCGGGGCCGCCGTCCTGGCGGGACTGCTGATCGGCATCGAACGTGGCTGGAAACTGCGCGATGCCGCAGCGGGCAGCCGGGTTGCCGGCGTGCGGACGTTCAGCCTGCTGGGATTGCTCGGCGGCATGGCCGGGCTGATCGGACGCGGAGACCAGATATTCGCCGCCGCGGCGCTGATCACCGCGGCCGCCGCAACCATCGTCATCGGTTATATGCGCAGCGCGACCCTGGCCGCGCGGCTGGACGCCACATCGGCCATCGCCGGTATCGTCACGCTCGCGCTCGGACTGCTCGCCGGCGGTGGGCGGCCGGTATTGGGGATCGCCGGTGCCGCGCTGGCGATGCTGATCCTTGCGGCCCGGCGCGAACTGCACGCCTTTATCGACCGGCTGGACGCGCAGGACGTGAAATCGGCGGCGCGCTTCGCCGTCATCGCGGTCGCGGTACGGCCCTTCCTCCCGGCGGGCAACTACGGTCCCTATGACGCCTGGAATCCGCAGTCGCTCTGGCTTGTCGTCGTGCTGGTCACCGGCTTCTCCTTTGCCGGCTTTGTCGCGAACCGGCTGTTCGGGGCGCGGCACGGGACGATCGCGACGGCGGTGATCGGCGGTGCCTACAGCTCGACCGCCGTCACCCAGTCGCTGGCACAGACGCTGCGATCCGAAACGGCGGGAGGGGCGGAATGCGCCGGCATCGCGCTGGCATCTGCCGTCATGTATCTGCGTGTCGGCGTCCTCGTCGCGATGCTTGCCCCCATGGTTTTTCCCGCGTTTCTGGTGTTGATCGCGCCGGCGTTCGTCGTTTCGGCGCTGGCGGGACTTTGGCTGTTGCGCACGTCGATTGCGGGTCATCGCACGCCGCCACCCGGCAATCCGATCGCGCTGTTGCCCGCGCTCGCCTTTGTCGTGTTCATCGCGATTGCGGCGGTGGTGGTACGCTGGGCGGAGGGGCGGTTCGGGGCCAGCGGGATTGCGATCCTGATCCTCATCATGGGGAGCCTGGATGTCGATGCGGCGATCGTCACCGTCGGCGGGCTCGATGCCGGTGCGATCGCGCCGACGCTGGCCGCCCTGGCGCTTGGCGGCACGGTGCTCGCCAACATGGCGGTAAAGCTGGGAATCACCATCGGCTATGCCCGATTACGCGGGCGCGATGCCGCAATCGCGCTGGCGGCCAGCATGGCCGCGCTGGCGCTGGCGCTCGCCTGGGGGTGGTTCGGCCGTTAAGCGGCATGTGCCGGGTTGACCAGTCGGCCGATTGGCGCTGGACTGACGTCGTCGATGCGATGGTGGGGAGCGCGCATGTTGATGGGTATCCTGAGCAGCCTGGCCGCCCTGTTCGCGCCGTCGGCGGCGTCGGGACAGGCTGCGCCCGCAACCTGCGCGGTCGAACCGGCGCTGCCGCGCGAATGGCAACGCTGGCCGATGCGGATCGGCGTATCCGCCGCCGCATCGTCCGCGACCATGTCTGTAATCCGCGTCGACCAGGCATTTGACGTGACGCTGGTGCCCGGCAGCCTTGCCCGCTTCGTCGTGCCGCCCGGGCGCAAGCCGGAAACCGGCGGCCATGCCGGGCTGGTCGAGCTGAACGTGATCCAGCCGGGGCTGCATCAGGTCGCGCTCGGGAGCGCCGCGTGGGTCGACATCGTCCAGAGCGGACGAACGATCGCATCGGTTGATCACGGACATGGCCCGGAATGCTCGGGCATCCGCAAGATCGTGACCTTCAATCTCCAGCCCGGACGCTACGTCATCCAGCTGTCGGGGGCGGCGGATCCCGCATTGGCGCTGATGGTCCGCCGCCGCGAAGCGCGCGAGCTGCGCCAGTCCGGCGGGATGTAGCGCCGGATCGAGCGCGGGCAATCAGGCGGGTTTCTCGACTTCGCTCGAAACCAACGGGGTTCGGACGCGCGAGGCATTCCGTGCCCGTTGGTTTTGAGCTCAGCGCCCGTTCGTTTCGAGCGACGTCGAGAAACGCATGACCCGCTGACCGAAAAACGCCGCCGCCGGGCATCCCCGACGGCGGCGTTTTCATGTGACAGCCGGTATCCGGGCGAGGGGGCTTATTCCTCGTTCAGATACTCGCCCGCATCCGCATCGGTGCCGTGGCCGCTGGCGGCGACCTTGCCCAGCGGATCGTCGCCGGTGCCCTGCGCGTCGCGGGTGCTGCGCGCCAGTTCGGCTTCATGCTCTTCAGCCGCCGAATTGGGCGCGATCAGCGACACTTCCTGCATGCGGCGCGCGGCAACCCGCATCGCGGCATCGCGCGACGAGGCGGCGACGCGCAGGCGGTTCATGCCCGCACCCGTGCCCGCCGGGATCAGGCGGCCGACGATCACGTTTTCCTTCAGGCCGATCAGCGTGTCCTGCTTGCCCTGGACCGCCGCCTCGGTGAGGACGCGGGTGGTCTCCTGGAACGACGCCGCCGAGATGAAGCTGCGGGTCTGCAGCGACGCCTTGGTGATGCCGAGCAGCACGGGCTTGCCCTGGGCGCGCGCCTGGCCGGGGGCCAGCTTTTCGTTGATCGCGTCCATTTCCTCGCGATCGACCTGCTCGCCGACCAGCAGCGTGGTGTCGCCGCTTTCGATGATCTCGACCTTCTGCAGCATCTGGCGAACGATCACCTCGATGTGCTTGTCGTTGATCTTCACGCCCTGCAGTCGATAGACTTCCTGGATTTCGCTGACCAGATATTCGGCCAGCGGCTCGATGCCGAGCACTTCCAGAATGTCGTGCGGATCGGGGCTGCCGCCGATCAGGTTGTCGCCGCGCTTGACGTAATCGCCTTCCTGCACGTCGATGACCTTCGACTTCGGCACCAGATATTCCACGACCTCGCCGCCGTCCTCGGGCTGGATGCCGATCTTGCGCTTGGCCTTGTAATCCTTGCCGAACACGACACGGCCGCTGACCTTGGCGATGATCGCGTTCTCCTTGGGCTTGCGGGCCTCAAAGAGTTCGGCGACGCGCGGCAGACCGCCGGTGATGTCGCGGGTCTTGGCCGCTTCGCGGCTGACACGTGCCAGCACGTCGCCGCCCTTCACCTCGGCCCCGTCCTCGACCGACAGCGTCGCGCCCGGCGCGAGCATGTAGCGGCCGGCCTCGCCCGAACCCGAATCGAGCAGGGTCAGGCGCGGACGAAGATCCTCCTTCGCCTTGCCACGATATTCGGTGACGACGCGCTGGGTGATCCCGGTCGCTTCGTCGGCCTGTTCGGTCAGCGTCTTGCCGTCGATCAGGTCGACATACTTCACGATACCGGGATTTTCCGTGATCACCGGCATGGTGAACGGGTCCCATTCGGCCAGCCGGTCGCCGGTCTTCACCTGGTCGCCGTCCTCGAACATCACATACGCGCCGTACGGGATGCGGTGCACCGCGCGCTCGCGGCCTTCCTCGTCGATGATCGCCAGCTCCGCTGAACGCGACAGCACGACGCGACGGCCGCGCTGGTCGACGATCATGCGCATGTCGCGGAACTCGATCGTGCCGTCGCTGGTCGCTTCCAGGTTCGACTGCTCGTTGAGCTGCGCCGCGCCGCCGATGTGGAACGTCCGCATCGTCAGCTGCGTGCCCGGCTCGCCGATCGACTGCGCCGCGATGACGCCGACCGCTTCGCCGATATTCACCGGCGTGCCGCGCGCCAGGTCACGGCCATAGCACTTGCCGCACACGCCGATCTTGGCTTCGCAGACCAGCGGCGAGCGGATCTTGACGCCCTGGGTCCCGACCGCCTCGATCTGGGTGATGTGCGCCTCGTCGAGCAGCGTGCCGACCGGGATCACGACTTCGCCCGTCTTCACGTCGACGATGTCCTCGGCCGTGGTGCGGCCCAGGATGCGTTCGCCCAGCGACGCGATGGTCGATCCGCCCTGAACGATCGCCTTCATCTCCAGCGCGCGTTCGGTGCCGCAATCTTCCTCCATGACGACGCAGTCCTGGCTGACATCGACCAGACGGCGGGTCAGGTAGCCCGAATTCGCCGTCTTGAGCGCGGTGTCGGCCAGGCCCTTGCGGGCGCCGTGCGTTGAGTTGAAGTACTCAAGGACGGTCAACCCCTCCTTGAAGTTCGAGATGATCGGCGTTTCGATGATCTCGCCCGACGGCTTCGCCATCAGGCCGCGCATGCCCGCCAGCTGCTTGATCTGTGCCTGCGAACCACGCGCGCCCGAATGCGCCATCATGTAGATCGAGTTGATCGGCTTCTCGCGGCCCGTTTCCGGGTCCTTCTTCACCGCCTTGATCTCGTCCATCATCGCGACGGCGACCTGGTCGCCGCAACGCGACCAGGCGTCGATCACCTTGTTGTACTTTTCCTGCTGGGTGATCAGGCCGTCCTGGTACTGCTGCTCATAATCCTTCACCAGCGCGCGGGTCTCGTCGACCATCGCTTCCTTGGCGTCGGGGATGATCATGTCGTCCTTGCCGAACGAGATGCCGGCCTTGAACGCGTGCTGGAAGCCCAGCGTCATGATGCCGTCGGCGAACAGCACCGTCTCCTTCTGGCCGGTGTGGCGATAGACGGTGTCGATGACGTCGCCGATTTCCTTCTTCGTCAGCAGGCGGTTGATCGTCTCGAACGGGACGCGATGCGACTGGGGCAGCTTCTCGCCCAGCAGCAGCCGGCCCGGCGTCGTTTCGACCCGCTTGAGGTAGCTGTTGCCGGCCTCGTCGACCTGGGGCACGCGCGTCGTCACCTTGGTGTGCAGCGTCACCGCACCGGTATCGAGCGCGTGGTGCACCTCCGCCATGTCGGACAGCAGCATGCCTTCGCCCGGCTCGCTTTCCTTCATCATCGACAGGTAATAGATGCCCAGCACCATGTCCTGCGACGGCACGATGATCGGCTTGCCGTTGGCGGGCGACAGGATGTTGTTGGTCGACATCATCAGCACGCGCGCTTCCAGCTGCGCCTCGAGGCTCAGCGGCACGTGCACGGCCATCTGGTCACCGTCGAAGTCGGCGTTGAATGCCGAGCAGACCAGCGGGTGAAGCTGGATCGCCTTGCCTTCGATCAGCACCGGCTCGAACGCCTGAATGCCCAGGCGGTGGAGCGTCGGCGCGCGGTTCAGGAGAACCGGGTGCTCGCGGATCACCTCGTCCAGGATGTCCCAGACTTCCTTGCGCTCCTTCTCGACCCATTTCTTGGCCTGCTTGAGCGTCATCGACAGCCCCTTGGCGTCAAGGCGCGCGTAGATGAACGGCTTGAAGAGCTCGAGCGCCATCTTCTTGGGCAGGCCGCACTGGTGCAGCTTCAGTTCGGGCCCGGTCACGATGACCGAACGACCCGAATAGTCGACGCGCTTGCCGAGCAGGTTCTGACGGAAGCGGCCCTGCTTGCCCTTCAGCATGTCGGACAGCGACTTCAGCGGACGCTTGTTGGCGCCCGTGATCGTGCGGCCGCGACGGCCATTGTCGAACAGCGCGTCGACGGCTTCCTGCAGCATGCGCTTTTCGTTGCGGACGATGATGTCCGGCGCGCGCAGTTCCATCAGGCGCTTGAGGCGATTGTTGCGGTTGATGACGCGGCGATACAGGTCATTGAGGTCCGACGTCGCGAACCGGCCGCCGTCGAGCGGCACCAGCGGACGCAGCTCGGGCGGAATGACCGGCACGACGTCCAGGATCATCCACTCGGGACGATTGCCCGATTCCAGGAAGCTTTCGACGACCTTCAGCCGCTTGATGATCTTCTTGGGCTTGAGTTCCGACTTGGTGACCGCCAGTTCCTCGAGCAGCGCGGAACGCTCGCCTTCGAGGTCGAGGTCCATCAGCATCTGCTTGACCGCTTCCGCGCCGATGCCGGCCGAGAACGCATCCTCGCCATACTGGTCCTGCGCGTCGAGCAGCTCGTCCTCGGTCAGCAGCTGATACTTCTCAAGCGGGGTCAGGCCCGGCTCGATGACGATGTAGCTTTCGAAATAGAGCACGCGCTCGAGCTGCTTCAGCTGCATGTCGAGCAGCAGGCCAATGCGGCTCGGCAGCGACTTCAGGAACCAGATGTGCGCGACCGGCGCGGCCAGTTCGATATGGCCCATGCGCTCGCGGCGGACCTTCGACACGGTCACTTCCACGCCGCACTTTTCGCAGACGATGCCCTTATACTTCATGCGCTTGTACTTGCCGCACAGGCATTCGTAATCCTTGATCGGGCCAAAGATGCGCGCGCAGAACAGGCCGTCACGCTCGGGCTTGAACGTGCGGTAGTTGATCGTCTCGGGCTTCTTGATCTCGCCGAACGACCAGCTGCGGATGCGATCGGGCGATGCGATGCCGATCTGGATCTGGTCAAAGGTTTCCGGCTTGGCGATCGGATTGGCGAAATTGGTCAGTTCGTTCATTTCTTGGCTCCGTCAAAGCCCTCTCCCCGGCGGGGAGAGGGTTGGGAGAGGGGCAGTTCGGAAGAGGGAGCGCGCGTTGCACATCCCCTCTCCCCGACCCTCTCCCCATGGGGGAGAGGGAGGTGGTGTCGGCTACTCCGCGGCGATCTGGACGCCGTCCTCGTCGAAGCCCAGTTCAGCGGTCTTCAACTCGACGTTCAGGCCCAGTGAGCGCATTTCCTTGACCAGCACGTTGAAGCTCTCCGGAATGCCGGCCTCGAAGGTGTCGTCGCCTTTGACGATCGCCTCATAGACCTTGGTGCGCCCGACCACGTCGTCGGACTTCACCGTCAGCATTTCCTGGAGCGTGTACGCCGCGCCATAGGCCTGCAGCGCCCACACTTCCATTTCGCCGAAGCGCTGGCCGCCGAACTGTGCCTTGCCGCCCAGCGGCTGCTGGGTGACGAGGCTATACGGCCCGATCGAACGCGCGTGGATCTTGTCGTCGACCAGGTGGTGGAGCTTGAGCATGTAGATGATGCCCACCGTCACCTTGCGGTCGAACGCATCGCCCGTGCGGCCGTCATACAGGACCGACTGGCCCGACGTATCGAGCCCCGCCAGGTCCAGCATCGCCGACACGTCGCTTTCGCGCGCGCCATCGAACACCGGCGTGCCCATCGGAATGCCGGTGCGGACATTGTGCACCAGCTCCTCGATCTGCTCGGGCGTGCGCTGCTCGATCTCGCCGGCATAATGCTCGCCATAGACGGTCTTCAGCCGTTCGCGCACCGCGTCGGGCATCTGGCCCGCCGCCGCGTCGGGATTGGCCTCGCGCCAGTCCTCAAGCATCGTCGCGACCTGCATCCCCAGGTTGCGCGCCGCCCAGCCGAGATGCGTCTCGAAGATCTGGCCGACATTCATGCGGCTGGGCACGCCCAGCGGGTTGAGCACCAGGTCGACCGGCGTTCCGTCCTCCAGGAAGGGCATGTCCTCCTGCGGCAGGATGCGGCTGATCACGCCCTTGTTGCCGTGACGGCCGGCCATCTTGTCTCCCGGCTGCAGCTTGCGCTTCACCGCAACGAAGACCTTGACCATCTTGAGCACGCCCGGCGGCAGCTCGTCGCCACGCTCCAGCTTCTCGCGGCGATCGTGGAACTTGTCCGTGATCTTCTTCGCCGCTTCGTCATACTGGGCCTTCACCGCTTCCAGGTTCGACTGCATCGCGTCGTCCTGCACGGCGAACTTCCACCATTCGTGGCGCTCGACCGAATCGAGCAGCTCGTCGGTGATCTCGACGCCCTTCTTCAGGCCCTTGGGTGCAGCCGTCGCGACCTGACCGATCAGCATCTCGCGCAGCCGCGACCAGGTCGCACGGTTCAGGATCGAACGCTCGTCGTCCGAATCCTTTTTCAGCCGCTCGATTTCCTCGCGCTCGATCGCCATCGCGCGCTCGTCCTTGTCGATGCCGTGGCGGTTGAACACGCGCACTTCGACGACCGTCCCGGCCACGCCCGGCGGCAGGCGCAGCGACGTGTCGCGCACGTCGGACGCCTTTTCGCCAAAGATCGCACGGAGCAGCTTCTCTTCCGGGGTCATCGGCGATTCACCCTTGGGGGTGATCTTGCCGACCAGGATGTCGCCCGGCTCCACTTCGGCGCCGATATAGACGATGCCCGCCTCGTCGAGGTTGCGCAGCGCTTCCTCGCCGACATTGGGGATGTCGCGGGTGATGTCTTCCGGCCCCAGCTTGGTGTCGCGGGCCATGACCTCGAACTCCTCGATATGGATCGAGGTGAAGACGTCGTCCTTCACGATCCGTTCGGAGATCAGGATCGAATCTTCGTAGTTATAGCCATTCCACGGCATGAACGCGACGAGCGCGTTGCGACCGAGCGCCAGCTCGCCGAACTCGGTCGACGGGCCGTCGGCGATCACGTCGCCGGGATTGACCACGTCGCCCACCTTCACCAGCGGGCGCTGGTTGATGCAGGTGTTCTGGTTCGACCGCTGGAACTTCATCAGGGTATAAATGTCGACGCCGCTTTCGGTGGCATCGACTTCGCCGGTCGCACGCACCACGATGCGGCTCGCGTCGACCTGGTCGACGATGCCGGCGCGGCGCGCCGAAATCGCGGCACCCGAATCGCGCGCCACGGTTTCTTCCATGCCGGTGCCGACGAACGGCGCTTCCGCCTTCACCAGCGGCACCGCCTGGCGCTGCATGTTCGAACCCATCAGCGCGCGGTTGGCGTCATCGTTTTCCAGAAACGGAATGAGCGACGCCGCAACCGACACCAGCTGCTTGGGGCTGACGTCCATCAGCGTGATCTGGTCGCGCATCGCCATCAGGAACTCGCCCGCCTGACGTGCGGAGACCAGCTCCTCGGCGAACGAGCCATCCGGATTGAGCTCGGCCGACGCCTGGGCGACCGTGTGCTTCTGCTCTTCCATCGCCGACAGATAGACGACGTCGTTGGTCACCTTGCCGTCGATCACCTTGCGGTACGGCGTTTCGATGAAGCCGTACTTGTTGACCCGGCTGAACGTCGCGAGGCTGTTGATCAGGCCGATGTTCGGACCTTCCGGCGTCTCGATCGGACAGATGCGGCCATAATGCGTCGGATGGACGTCGCGGACCTCGAAGCCCGCCCGTTCGCGGGTCAGACCGCCCGGCCCGAGCGCCGACACGCGGCGCTTGTGCGTGACTTCCGACAGCGGATTGGTCTGGTCCATGAACTGCGACAGCTGCGACGATCCGAAGAACTCGCGCACCGCGGCGACCGCCGGCTTGGCGTTGATCAGGTCGTTGGGCATGACGGTCGAGACATCGACCGACGACATGCGCTCCTTGACCGCGCGCTCCATGCGCAACAGGCCGACGCGATACTGGTTCTCCAGCAATTCGCCCACCGAACGCACGCGGCGGTTGCCGAGATTGTCGATGTCGTCGACTTCGCCCTTGCCGTCCTTCAGGTTCACCAGCGTCTTGACGACTTCCAGGATATCCTCGGTGCGCAGCGTCGTCACCGTGTCCGGGCAGTCCAGGTCAAGGCGCATGTTGAGCTTGACGCGGCCCACCGCCGACAGATCGTAGCGGTCGGGATCGAAGAACAGGCCCGCGAACAGCGATTCCGCAGTCTCCAGCGTCGGCGGCTCGCCGGGGCGCATGACGCGGTAGATGTCGCTCAGCGCCTGTTCGCGCTCTTCCGCCTTGTCGGCGGCCAGCGTGTTGCGGATCCACGGACCCGTCGTCACATGGTCGATATCGAGCAGCTCGATCCGGTCGAGCCCGGCCTTGTCGAGCTTTTCCAGGTTTTCCGCCGACACTTCGTCGCCGGCCTCGATATAGATTTCGCCCGTCGCTTCGTTGATCAGGTCATAGGCCGAATAACGGCCATAGATTTCGTCGGTCGGGATCAACAGCGTGGTCAGGCCGTCCTTCGCCGCCTTGTTCGCAGCGCGCGGGCTGATCTTCTGCCCCGCCGGGAACACGACTTCGCCCGAATTGGCGTCGACGATGTCGAACGTCGGCTTGGTGCCGCGCCAGTTTTCCGGCGCGAACGGGATCTGCCAGCCATTGGGCCCGCGCAGGAAGGTGACGCGGTTGTAGAAGTGGTTGAGGATCTCCTCGCCATTCAGCCCCAGCGCATAGAGCAGCGTCGTGACCGGCAGCTTGCGCTTGCGGTCGATGCGGACGTTGACGATGTCCTTGGCGTCGAACTCGAAATCGAGCCACGAGCCGCGATAGGGGATGACGCGCGCGGCGAACAGGTACTTGCCCGACGCATGGGTCTTGCCGCGATCATGATCGAACAGCACGCCCGGTGAACGGTGCATCTGGCTGACAATCACGCGCTCGGTGCCGTTGACGATGAACGTGCCGTTCTCCGTCATCAGCGGCATGTCGCCCATGTAAACGTCCTGCTCCTTGATATCGAGCACCGAGCGGGCTTCGGTATCGGGATCGACCTCGAACACGATCAGGCGCAGTGTGACGCGCATCGGGGCGGCATAGGTGATGCCGCGCTGGCGGCATTCTTCCTGGTCGAACTTCGGCGGCTCGAGTTCGTAATTCACGAAATCAAGCTCGGCGGTGCCGGCGAAGTCGCGGATCGGGAACACGCTGCGCAGCGTCTTTTCCAGGCCCGAGACATAGCCGATCGACGGGTCGGAGCGCAGGAACTGCTCGTAGCTTTCGCGCTGGACCTCGATCAGGTTCGGCATTTCCACGACTTCGTGGATGTCGCCGAAGACCTTGCGGATGCGGCGCTTCATCGTGCCGCCCTCGATCGCCTTGCTCTCGATTGCCTTGGTTGCCATGAAAAGGGGTCGCCTCTGGTTCGATCAAAAACAGGTCGAGCCCGCCAGTTGCGGCAAGGCTCGCACGCAGACGACGCCAAAAGGCCGCGTGCCACCCCGGCTGGGGCAAGACAGCGGCTTTCTGCGTCGTGTGAACCCGTGACCCATTCGTCCGATGCGCTGCGCGACGGCGCATCATTTCCCGATCAGCAGGTAAACGCGGATATATGAACCGTGGCGCGGCTTGTCAAACCGGCGAGTGCGCCCTTCTGCCCGTGCACGATCCCCGGCCGGGGCTAAACGTCCCTGCCGCCCGCAACCCCCCTTGGCGATCGCACAAAGCCGCTGTAGCATCTCGCTAACACAGCCGAATGGGGAGATCAGCCATGCGATTCCGAACTCTGGCGGCGAGCCTTGTGCTCGGCGTCGCAACGCTTGCGCCCGCCGCGCCGGCGCTGGCGCAGCAGGCGGCACCCGCCCGCGTTGCGATCGATACGCAGTATTTCACGCTGCCCAACGGGCTCCGCGTGGTGATGTCGAAGGACAATATCGCGCCCACCGTCACGGTCGGCGTCTATTACGGCATCGGCTTCCGCATCGAACCGCGCGAGCGCACGGGCTTCGCGCATCTGTTCGAGCATCTGATGTTCCAGGGATCGGCCAACGCGCCCAAGGGCGTGTTCGACAGCACGATCACCAATTCCGGCGGGGTCAACAACGGGTCCACCCGGTTCGACTTCACCAACTATTTCGAAATCGTGCCCTCGAACGCGCTGGAGCGCATCCTGTGGCTGGAGGGCGACCGCATGGCGCGCCCGGTCATCAACGACGAAGTGCTCAAGAATCAGCAGGGCGTCGTCGGCAACGAGGTCAAGGTCAACGTCCTCAACCAGCCTTACAGCACCTGGCCGTGGATCGACCTGCCGATGCTGGCCAACACCAACTGGTACAACAGCCACAATTTCTACGGCGACCTGACCGAGATCGAGGCGGCGACGGTCGAGGACGCCAAGCAGTTCTTCGACGCCTTCTACCGCCCGTCCAACGCCGTGCTCGTCATCGCGGGCGACATTGATTACGCCGCGACCCGCGCGATGGTGCAGAAATATTTCGGCGCGATCCCCAAGAAGGACGCGGTCAAGCTGCCCGACATTTCCGAGCCGCGCCAGACCGAGGAGAAGGTGAAGAGCCGCGTCGACGCGCTCGCGCCCAAGCCCGGCTATGCCGCGGGCTATCACGTGCCTGCGCGCGGCACGCCCGAATGGTATGCCATGGGGCTGATCGACCAGATCCTCGTCCAGGGCGAGGACAGCCGGCTGTATCGCAAGCTGGTTCAAGAATCCGGCATCACCGGCGATATCTCCGGCGGCATCAACGCGCTGCTCGGCAACATGTACAATTACAACGGGCCGATGCTGTGGAGCTTCAGCCTCGTCCACGACGCGACGCACAAGCCCGAGGACGTGACCAAGGCGGTCGACGAAGTGATCGAGGGCCTGCGCACGACCAAGGTCGGCGCGGAGGAGCTGGCCCGCGCGCGGACCAAGGTGCGGTCGCAGCTCTACAGCCAGATCGACGGCGGCGGCCGCGTCGGCCTGATCGACCTGCTCGCGGTGCATGCGCTGTTCGACAATGATCCGTCCAGGGTCAATCAGATCGAGGCCGGCTTTGCCCAGGTGACCCCTGAGCTGATCCAGAAGACCGCGCAGGAATATCTGCGTCCGACCAACCGTTCGATCTACACGATCGTGCCTGGCGCCGCCGCAAAGGCGGCCGTCGCCACCCCCAATTCGGGAGCCAATTGATGACCCGCGCACGCACGCTGCTGGCCGGCCTGGCCGCCACCTGTCTGGTCGCGCCGGCGATCGCCCAGGACTATCCGCCGCCGCCGCCGATCGCCGCGCCCAAGCCGTTCAAGCTGCCCGCGACCGAGACCTTCCGGCTTTCCAACGGGATGCAGGTGACGCTGATCCCGTTCGGGGTCACGCCCAAGACGGTCGTGTCGCTGCGCATCTTTGCCGGCAACCTGAACGAGGGCGAGGATACCTGGATCGCCGACATCACCGGCGATCTCATCAAGGAAGGCGCTGGCGGCAAGTCGGCGGCCGAGCTTGCCGCCACCGCCGCCAGCTTTGGCGGCGACCTGGGCGTCGGGGTCTCGCAGCAATCGACCGCGATCAGCATGAGCGTCCTGTCCGAACATACCGCGCACGCGATCCAGCTGATCAGCGACGTCGCGCGCCGCCCGGACTTCCCCGCCGATGCCTTTGGCCGGGTCAAGGCGAACTGGCAGCGTCGCCTGGCGCTTACCCTGTCGCAGCCTCAGGCGCTGGCCGATGCGGCGCTGGCGCGCAGCTGGTACGGCGACCACCCCTATGGCCGCAATTTCCCGACCGCCGCGCGGTTGAACGGCTACACGCTCGACCAGGCCAAGGCATTCCACGCCGCCAATTACGGCGCGCGCCGGGCGCACCTCTATATCGCCGGGCGCTTCGATGCGGCGGCGGCAAAGGCCGCGATCCAGCAGGCGTTCGGCGATTGGGCGGCAGGGCCGGAGCGGCTGAGCCTGCCCCCCCGCGTCAATCCGGGGCCGCGCGTTCTGCTGATCGACCGCCCGAACGCACCGCAGTCGACGCTGCGGGTCGCATTCCCCGCGCCGGTGGCGGGATCGGCGGACGATATTCCGTTGCGCGTCACCAATGCGCTGCTCGGCGGCGCGTTCAGCTCGCGTATCACCCGCAACATCCGCGAGGAAAAGGGTTATACCTACTCCCCCGGATCGGGGATCGCGTTCCAGCCCGGCGACGCGCAATGGACCTTCGACGCCGACGTCACCACCGCCGTCACTGGCGCGTCGCTGACCGAGGTGTTCAAGGAAATCCGCACGCTGCAGACGACCGCACCGACGCCCGAGGAAGCAGCGGGCATCGCCACCTATATGGCCGGCATCTTCACCATCCAGAATTCGACCGCGCCCGCCGTGGTCGGCACGCTCGCCAACCGCGACACGCTCGGCCTGCCTGCGAACTGGCTGGAGAATTACGTGCCCGCGGTTCTGGCGGTGAAGGGCCCGGCAATGACGGCGGCGGCCAAGAAAGCCTTCCCGCTCGACAAGATGACGCTGGTCGTGGTCGGCGACCTCAAGACCGTCGAGCCCCAGGTCAAGGCGCTGCCGGAACTGAAGGGCTACAGCTTCGAAACCGTGACGGTGCCGTAAGGCGCTTGAGGCGGCCGGTGCGCGTGGACACCGGATCGAGTCCGGCATGACGCGGGGGAGGGGGAGCGGTCATTTGCTCTGCCTCCCCCACCGCTTATTCCGCCAATCTGCCAACCTTGCCCCCCAACTCGTCACCCCGGACTTGATCCGGGGTTCATACGCACCGTGGCTTCCGTCTGCGCATAGACCGCACCTCCCCCTTGACCTCGACCCGATGTGAGGGAACGAGGGCCCACATGACCGCATCCCCCTTCGCCAACCTCACCGCCGATCGCCCCAGCTTCGTCACCCATCTCGAATGTTCGATGACGGGTGAGCGCTACGAAGCCGACACGATCCAGGGTCTGTCGCGCGTCGGCCGGCCGCTCTTGGTCCGCTACGATCTCGACGGCGTCCGCGGCGCGCTCAGCCGTGATGCGCTGGCGGGGCGGCCCGCTGACCTGTGGAAATGGCGCGAGCTGCTCCCCGTCCGCCGTGTAGAGCACATCGTCAGCCTGGGCGAACAGGCGACGCCGCTCATCGCGCTCGACCGCATCGGTGACACGCTCGCCGCACGACCGCCGCTGGTGAAGGACGAGGGGCGGCTGCCGACCGGATCGTTCAAGGCGCGCGGGCTGGTGATGGCGATTTCGATGGCCAAGGCGCTGGGGGTGCGCACCATCGCCATGCCGACCAACGGCAATGCCGGCGCCGCCGCTGCCGCCTATGCGACACGCGCGGGCATCGAGACGATCATCTTCTGTCCCGACGATACGCCCGAAATCAATGTGCGGGAGATCGCCGCACAGGGCGCGCGCGTCTATCGCGTCAACGGCCTGATCGACGATTGCGGCAAGATCGTCGCCGAAGGCTGCAAGACCAATGGCTGGTACGACCTGTCGACGCTCAAGGAACCCTATCGGATCGAGGGCAAGAAGACGATGGGGCTGGAGCTGGCCGAACAGCTCGACTGGGAATTGCCCGACGCGATCTTCTATCCGACCGGCGGCGGCACCGGCCTGATCGGCATGTGGAAGGCCTTTGACGAACTGGAGGCGATCGGGCTGATCGGGCCGAAGCGTCCGCGCATGTTCGCGGTCCAGGCCTCGGGCTGCGCGCCGATCGTGCGCGCCTATGAAGCCGGTGAGCGCCATGCCGAACGCTGGGAGGACGCGCACACCATCGCCGCCGGCATCCGCGTGCCGCGCGCGGTCGGCGACTTCCTGATCCTCGATGCGGTGCGGGCCAGCGGCGGCGCGGCGGTCGCGGTCGGCGATCCCGCCATCCTGGCCGCGGTCGACGAAGCCGCGCGCGACGGCGTGCTGCTGTGCCCGGAGGGCGGCGCGACGCTGGCGGCCTATAAGCAGGCGCTGGCCGACCGGGTGATCGGCCGCGACGACCGGGTGGTGCTGTTCAACTGCGCGACCGGGCTGAAATACCCCATGCCGGACAAGTCTCGCACGCTTGACCGGCACGGCCCGATCGACCTGGCGGCGCTTTGAGGTTCGGCCTAACGCCCGAAATCCGTTCGCTTCGAGCGAAGTCGAGAAGCGGCTTCCCGAGCGCCCGCGCCACGTTTCTCGACTTCGCTCGAAACGAACGGCATTCGTAAGGTTCGCCGTCGTTAGCCGCGCGCCAGGAACGCGCGCACCGCAGGATCCTCGGTCAGCCCGATCGCCCGTTGGCGCGCCTCGGCGGCCTGCGTCACCCAGCCCAGCCGGTCGAGCGCGTGCATCCGCGTCACCCAATAGGGCTGATAGGCCGCCACCCGGTCCGCCGGCAGTGCGTCGAGTGCCGTGAGCGCCGCATCTGGCGAGCCCGCCTCGGCCAGCACGGCGGCGCGGCTGACCATCACCCCCAGGCTGGGCACATGCCGGGCCAGCAAATCATAGAGCGTGACCAGTGCATCCCATTGTGTGACCCCGGTGACCGCGCGCGCGCTGTGGACCGACTGGATCGCGGCTTCGCATTGGTAGCGCCCGAACTGGTGCGCCATCGCCGCGTTGGTCAGCAGGGCTTCCGCCTCGATAATCATCTCGCGGTCCCACAGTCGCATGTCCTGCTCACCCAGCGGCACGAACGCTCCCTCCGGCCCGCGCCGCGCCGCCCTGCGCGCTTCGCAGTAAAGCATCAGCGCCAGCAGCCCCTTGGGTTCGGGTTCTCCGGGCAGCAGATCGACGATCAGCCGGGCGAGGAAAATCGCTTCCGTCGTCAGACCGCGCACGCCCTCGTCAGCACCGGGCAGCGCGTCCCACCCGGTGCCATAGGCGGCGTATATCGCGTCCAGCACGTCGGCCAGGCGCGGCGCGAGTGCGTCGGGATCCGGCGTCTCGAAGCGCAGCCCGGCATCGCGGATCTTGGCCTTGGCACGCACCAGCCGCTGGCCCATGGCTGCGGGCGCAACCAGGAACGCGGCCGCAATTCGCGCGGCGTCGAGGCCGAGCACCGTCTGCAGCATCAACGGCGTGCGCACCCCCGCATCGATCGCTGGGTGGGCGCAGACGAACAGCAGCTTCAACCGCTCGTCGGGAAATTCGGCAGGGTCGCGCATTTCGGCTTCCTCCTGCAGCAGCGCAATCGCCTGTGCCGCATCGGCGCGGACCCGCGTGGCGCGTGCGCCATGCCCGATCACGCGCCGGGCAGCGGTCAGCAGCCACGCCTCCGGACGGTCGGGGACGCCGCGCACGGGCCAGGTGGCCAGCGCGGCGGCAAAGGCATCGGCCAGCGCATCCTCCGCCGCCGCGACATCGCGGGACCGGCTGGCGACCAGCGCCACCAGCCGGCCATAGGAGGCGCGCGCCGCCGCCTCTGCCGCACGGCGCGCGTCCATCCCGATCAGGCCGGGTTGCCCGGCGGCGGCAGCACCGGGCGAACCTCGACCGATCCGGCTTCGGCCGCCGGTGATTTGGCCGCCCAGTCGAGCGCCGCGTCGAGATCGGCGACCTCGATCACGAAATAGCCGGCCAGTGCTTCCTTGGTGTCGGCGAACGGACCGTCCTGAACGATTCGCTGGCCGTCGCGCACCCGCACCGTCGTGGCGGTGTGCGGCGGCTGCAGGCCATCGCCGTTGACGATGATGCCCGCCGCGGCCAGCGCGCCGATATAGGCGTTCCACGCCCCCCAATAAGCGGGCGCGTGTTCGGGATGATCGCGCTTGGCGAAATCTTCGGCGGTTTCGGTGAACATGATCATGTACTGCATGGGGTGTTCCTTCGTCTTTCGGTAGCGTTCCAGATTTGGTTGGGCTGCGCCAGCGGCGATCAGCGCGGCGGCTGCATCGCAGGGGCGGGATAGGTCGCGCGAAGCTCGGCGCGGCCGCCGCGGCTGACGCTGGGGGCGAGCGCGGCCAGCCGTTCGGCGGTGGCGCGGTCGGGGGCGTCGATGACGAAATAGCCGCCGAGCACCGGGTCGGGGCCTGCGGTCCGTTCCGGCAGCGCGAGCGGGGCTCCGCCGCGGATCGCGTTCGCCTGTGCCAATGCGGCGGCGAACTTGGCGTAGGCCGCCCAATAGGCCTGGCCCGCGGCACCCGTGTCGCTGCGCAGCGCGAGGTCGGCGGGGGTTTCGTAGACGAAGATCGTATATTCCTCGGCCATGGCCGGGGCGGGCAGCACCGCGGTTGCCATCGCCAGCATCGGCAAGGCGAAGGGCAGGGTCAGCTTCAGTCGCATCGGATCGGCTCCATCAGGTCGATCAGCGAGATCATCCCCGCTGACATGACGATGAGCCGCGACGCGACGGCATTTCGACATCGGCGGTCAAAAAAATTTGGGGGACGGCTCGAAAAGCGGATTCGACCCGCGACAAGCGCGCGCATCGAAGGCTAAGGGGGACGCATGACCCGGTCCGCCACCGACGTGATGCACGACATCCTGTTTTCCGCCGTCACCGATGCGATCGTGGCGTTGAAGTCGGCGTCAAAGGGGCTGCCCAACAATCTGCTGCGCGACCTCAACGCAATTCACGCCAACACGACCGTCGCGGATCTTCCCCCCGAACTGCGCAGCGCGATCGACGCGTCGGTCAAGGCGGCGTTCGCGCGGCTGTTGAAGGAGGGCTATTCGGTGGCGCCGCGCCAGCCGGGGGCAAGCGCGCCGCGCCCCGCCTCGCCGATTCCGTCGCGGGATCGTCCGCGCGGCGGCGGCCGGCCGCAGGGCAAACCAGGCGGTGCCGGCAAGCCGGGCGGTGCGGGCAAACCCGGCGAGCCGAGGGGCAACGGACCGGGTGCCGGTGGCCCTGCACGGCCGCGCCCGCCCAAACCGCCACGGGGCTGACGCATCGTCCATCGGTCGGGCAAGCTGCTCGCTTCGTCGCAGCGCCGGGAACGGAATTTGCCGATCGCGGCTTGTCGTTCCCGCTATGACCCAGTCAGCTTCAAAAGCTCGCCCGGCCATCGCGGCGTTGATCGCCGCGCTCGCCGCCTCGACCGCTCCGGCGGTTGCCCAGGATGCGCCGGCCACACTGCCGCCGACGGTGACGACGGTGCCGGCCCCCGCTCCCGCGCCGCCGACGGTGGTCGCGCCGCCGCTGCTGTCGACCCCGGCACCCGCGCCAACGGTCGCGCCGCCGTCGGTGATACGGACCGCGCCCGCGCCGGATGCCGCGACGCCTGCCCCGGTGGACACAACGCCGGCTGCGGCGCTGACGCGATCCACCCCTATCGAAGCGCCGGCCCGGACTGCGCGTCGCACCGCGACCGTCGAACCGCCGGCACCGCGCGAGGCGACGGCCGCGCCGACCGCTGTTGCACCCGCCGTAACGACCAACGAGGCGGTTCAGTCGAGCCCCGCTGAGCCCGTCGCGCCGCCCGTCGATGCGCCGGCCGCGACCGAGACCGACGTCGCACCGACCGTGCCGAGCGCCTCTGCAAGCAATGATTGGCTGTTGCCGCTGATCGGCGGTCTGGCGGTGCTGGTTGCCGGCGCGGCGTTCGTCATCGCCCGGCGGCGTCGTGCGCCCCGTGCCGCGGTTGCACCGATGCGTTCGTCCGTCGCCGTACCCGCCGCCCAGCCCATGCTTTCGCCGCATCCGGCCGTGACGCCGATGGCTGCGCTTCCGCTGGGTGAGGGGCCGGGCCGCCATGCGGCGCGGGCGGAACAGGGGCCGACGCCGGACAATCCGTTCCTGACGCGCCGCAATCGCCTGCGCCGGGCGCGCTTCTACGACCGTCGCGAGCGGTTGGCGCTGGAGGCGGCGCAGCCGAGCCCGGTCGCGCCCGCGCCGGCACCCGTCATGCGCGACGCGACCGCGGCACCGCGCCCCGCCGCCGCGCCGGCGCGCGCGGTCCCGCAGCCGGGGTTCCGGCCGCAGTTCGGGTGGCCGAATTCGCGCCCGGCGTTCGGGGATGCCTGATCGCCCGATCCGGAACGCATGAAAAAGGGGGCGGACCCGCGAAGGTCCGCCCCCATTTTTTCGTCAGCCCGGCCGCGGGGCGCGCCCGCCGCCGGTCGATGAAGCTTACTTGACCTCGACGGTCGCGCCGGCTTCTTCGAGCTGCTTCTTGACCTTCTCGGCCTCGTCCTTCGACACGCCTTCCTTGACGGCCTTGGGCGCGCTTTCGACCAGCGTCTTGGCTTCGGTCAGGCCCAGGCCGGTGATGGCGCGGACTTCCTTGATGACGTTGATCTTCTTGCCACCGTCGCCGGTGAGGATCACGTCGAACTCGGTCTTTTCTTCGGCGGCAGGCGCACCCGCACCGGCACCACCGGCGGCCGGGCCGGCAACCGCGACCGCAGCCGCGGCGGAAACGCCCCACTTTTCTTCCAGCATCTTCGACAGCTCGGCGGCTTCGAGGACGGTCAGTTCGCTCAGCTGGTCAACCAGCGCGTTCAGATCAGCCATTTCAATACTCCAGATTCGATAGGTTCAGTTCAGATAGTCAGGGTCGTCAAAGCGGGCGCGCGATCACGCCGCTTCCTTGTCCTTGTCCGCATAGGCCGCAAACACGCGGGCGAGCTGCGCCGCCGGTGCCTGGGTGACCGTGGCGAGCTTGGTCGCGGGGGCGACCAGCAGGCCGACGATCTTCGCGCGCAGTTCGTCGAGCGACGGCAGCGCGGCGAGTGCCTTCACGCCTTCGGCGTCGAGCAGCATGCTGCCCATCGCGCCGCCGACGATTTCGAGGCGATCGTTGGTCTTGGCGAAATCCGACACCACCTTGGCAGCGGCGACCGGATCGGCCGACGTCGCGAGACCGGTCGGGCCGGTCAGCAGGTCGGCGAGCACGGCATAATCCGTGCCCTCTGCGGCAATCTTGGCAAGGCGGTTCTTGGCGACCTTGTAGCTCGCGCCGGCGTCACGCATCTTGTTGCGGAGTTGCGTCGACTGGGCGACGGTCATCCCGAGGTTGCGGGTGACGACCACCACGCCGACCTCGCCAAAGGTGCGGTTCAGCTCGGCAACGGCGTCGGTCTTCTGGGAACGATCCATGCCGGTCTCCTCAATATGGGCCCGAAGGCCCGGTTACGCCGAGGGCCGGGCGGTTGCCCGACCCCCTCGTCCGTGAGGGGGCATGATCGTCAAACGGCCGGGGACTGAACGACAGGCCCGGAACGGCTGACCCGGCACGCGGGCGACAGGCGACCACGAACCGGTGAATTTCATTTCCCCGTCTTGGCGGGAGATTAAGGCGGGGCAAATCCCCACCACCCGCTGTCTCGGACGGACGCCGGCCGGGCACAGGCCCGAACGGCAAGCGCGGGCAGATACAGATCATCCCGGCGAAGTCAATCGAAAGGTGACACTAGGTTGACACTATGCGTGAAGGGCAGGCGACGTGAATGGGTGCCGGCGAGCGCGGCGGCGGGAGCGAGCGAAGCAAGCGTGTTCATCGCGGGTCCTCAATGCGACGGGCGTCGCGCGCCCTGACAGGGGACCGAACAGATATGCCGAAAAGGGGGAAGTAGGACAGCCCCGCCGAGCGTCCGAGGAATCAGCGCAGCTGATTACGAGGCCCGCGCGAAGGCGCGGGAGGCGAGGCCGGCCGGCGGGTAGCGAAGCCAACCCGTCCGACGAGGGGCGGGATTAACT
>NZ_LSKG01000069.1:0-143279 GCF_001557005.1 Sphingomonas sp. CCH15-F11
TCCCCGCACAGAATGTCGGGCAGGGCGCCCGCCAGCCACAGGTCGCGCAGGGCGGCGCGGGCGGCGCGGTGTGCAACACGGCCGAGCGGCTGTTCGCGTGCCGCGTGCTCGAATCGACCGAACAGACCTGGGAACCGATCTTCGCCGCACAGGGATCGCGCTATCAGGCGCCGACGCTCAATTTCTATCAGGGCGGGGCGCAATCGGGCTGCGGTGCCGCGTCATCGGCGGCGGGGCCCTTCTACTGCCCGCCCGATCAGGGGATCTATCTCGACACCAGCTTTTTCGACGAGCTCGCCAGCCGCTTCGGCGCGCGCGGCGACTTTGCCCAGGCCTATGTGATCGCGCATGAGGTCGGCCACCACATTCAGAACCTGACGGGCCAGGCGGCCGAAGTCAGCCGCGCGCAGGCGCGGCTCGGCCGCGCGGAGGGCAACGCCATGTCGGTACGGCTCGAGCTCCAGGCCGACTGCTATGCGGGCGTATGGGCGGCGCGCAACCGGTCGCGACTGGAACAGGGCGATATCGAGGAGGGTCTGACCGCGGCCAATGCGATCGGCGACGACACGCTGCAACGCCAGAGCCAGGGGACCGTAGTGCCCGACAGCTTCACCCACGGCAGCTCGGCGCAACGCGTGAAATGGCTGCGCATCGGCCTGCAATCGGGCGATCCGGCGGCGTGCGATACGTTCAGCGGCGCGATTTGAGCTGAGCGTCCTTGGTTTGGTCTGACCGAGCACCCGGTCGTCACCCCAGCGAAGGCTGGGGTCTCACGCCACTGGTGCGCTCGGTCGGCCCGAGGTGCCAGCTTTCGCTGGCACGACGGCACGCTGGAACGCCTAGACCCTGACCAGCATCTTGCCCATGTTCTGGCCGCTGAACAGGCCCAGGAACGCGTCGGGCATGTGTTCCAGTCCTTCGACCACCGTTTCCTCGCGCTGCAGCTTGCCCGCGGCGTGCCAGCCGGCCATGTCGCGGTAGAATTCGCCGGCGCGCGGCAGGAAGTCGCTGACCAGAAACCCCTGAATGCGGATGCGCGCCGCGATGGTGCGGGCGATGTAGCGCAGCTCGGTCGCCGCGCCGCTGTTGTAGATGTCGATCATCCCGCAGATCGCGAAGCGCGCGTTCAGCCGCGCATGGGCGAATGCGGCGTCGAGATGTTCGCCGCCGACATTGTCGAAATACACGTCGATGCCGTCGGGCGCGGCCTGGCCGAGCGCCTTTGCGACCGGCACGCCGGCCTTGTAATCGATGACGTGATCCGCGCCGAGTTCGCGCACCCACGCGCACTTGTCGGCGCCACCGGCCGACCCGATCACCGTCATGCCGCGCGCCTTGGCGATCTGGACGACGGTCGATCCGACCGCGCCGGCGGCCGCGGAAACGAACACCGTGTCGCTCGGCTCCGCGCTCGCCACCGCAAGCAGGCCGAAATAGGCGGTCAGCCCGGGCATGCCGAACTGGCCGAGAAACGCCTGCGGCGGAACGTCGATCGCCGGCAGCTTCTGGACCTCGCGCGCGTCGAGCACCGCTTCGTCGCGCCAGCCCGCCATGTGCTGAACCCAGTCGCCGACCGCGATGCCGTCGGCCGCGGACTCGACGACTTCGCCCACCGCGCCGCCCGTCATCGGCTCGCCCAGCGCATAGGGCGCGGCATAGCTCTTCACGTCGTTCATCCGCCCGCGCATGTACGGATCGACCGACAGCCAGCGATTGGCAACGCGGACCTGGCCCGGCGCGAGCGCGGGCAGCGTCACGTCGCGCAGGGCGAAATCCGCCATGACCGGCATTCCGGCGGGGCGGCGTTCAAGGTGCCAGGCTTGCGCCATTTCATTCTCTCCCAGTTCCGATGATCTTGTTCCCGCGGCTTTGGCCGTGGCCCGTCCGAAAAGCAATGCGATGCGGCATTCGCGATACGGTTCCGGGTCGCCATCTCGGGGGAAAAGCGAGGGAAACGGATCGCGCGGCGGGACGACGCGAAACCCCGTTGCGCGGCGGTCAAACTGTCGCTAGAGGGTGCGGCCTTCCGGCGTACCGGAAGGCGAGGGGCGGGGCTGTAGCTCAGATGGGAGAGCGCTGCAATCGCACTGCAGAGGTCAGGGGTTCGATTCCCCTCAGCTCCACCACCCCGCCGCACCGCGCGCCGACGTGCCCGCATTTCGATCCGGTGCGCGGGTGAGTGAATCGCCGCGCATCACGCTGCGGCAGCTCCGTTATTTCGTCACGCTGGCCGAAACGCTGCACTTCCGCCGTGCTGCCGAGCGGGAGAGCATTTCACAACCGTCGCTGTCGCTCCAGATCCAGCGGCTGGAAAGCGTCCTCGGGACGACGCTGGTCGAACGGGGCAACGGCCCCGTCGTGCTGACTCCCGTGGGGCGCGAGGTGCTCGAGCGCGCGCGCCGCGTCCTCGCCGATGCCAGCGAGATCGAGCAATTGCCGATGCAGTCCGACGACGGGCTCGGCGGGGTGCTGCGCCTGGGCGTCTCGCCGACCCTCGGCGCCTACCTTATGCCCCAGACGGTGGCTCAGCTTCACCGCGAGCATCGCAGCCTGCGCCTGCACGTCCGCGAGGGGCTGCCCGAAGACCTGATCGCGGCGCTGGTCGTCGGCGATCACGACATGGTGCTGGCGCAGCTCCCCGTCGCGGATGCGCGCGTCCAGGTCGAGCGGCTGTTCCGCGAACCGCTGCTCGTCGCGATGGCCGCTGACGATCCGCTGGCGCGCGCCGACCGGCTGGAGCCGTCAGACCTGGCGGGGCGCGGGCTGCTCACGCTTTCGCCGCAATACCGGCTGAGCGATCAGGTCCGCGCGATCGCCAACGCCGCGGGCGCGATCGTGCTGCGCGATTATGAAGGCACCAGCCTGGACGCGATCCGCCAGATGGCGGGCATGGGCATGGGGCTGGCGCTGCTGCCCGAGCTCTATGTCCGCCAGGAAATCCGGGGCGGGGAAGGGGAGGATGTCGTCGTGCGCCCGATCCGCGGCGGGCGATGGTATCGCGAGATCGGGCTGATCTGGCGTGTCGGCTCGGGACGCGCGCCAGCCTATCGGCGGATCGGCGCGGTCATTCAGCAGATCGTCGCGAATGCAGGGGTGCGGTGATGCGGATCGGCCTCGATAAGGGGACTGCGCAATAGGTTAATCCTATCGACAGGATAGTGGTATCGTGGTTGTCCCAATCATATAATGCGCGCATGTGCTGACGAGAGCGCAATATTTCACCAACCCGGGGAGACGGCATGGCGGCAAATGATGCACCCAAGCGCACGCTCGGCCTGAACGAGGTCTTTCGCTGGACCAACGAGATTCTGGCGCCCGACGGTGCCTATTTCCGGCTGGCGCTCATCTATGGCCTGGCGATCAGTCTCCTGACGCTTGCGACGCCAATCTCGGTCCAGCTGCTGATCAACAGTGTCGCGAACACCGCGCTGCCCGCACCGCTGTTCACGCTGGCGGGCGTCCTGCTGCTGCTGCTGTTGATCTCGGGCATCCTGTCGGCGTTCCGCACGCATCTGATGGCGCTGTTCGAGCGCCGGCTGTTCGCGCGGCTCGTGGCAGAGATCACCGTGCGCGCGGTTCACGCCCAGAACCCGTTCTTTGGTGACTCGCGTCGCGCCGATCTGTTCAACCGCTATTTCGACCTGGTCGTCATCCAGAAATCGGTGCCCAGCCTGCTGATCGGCGGCTTCACGATCATCCTGCAATCGGGCGTGGGGCTGGCGGTGACGTCGTTCTACCACCCGTTCTTCCTCGCCTTCAACGTCCTGCTGGTGTTCCTGGTCTTCGCGATTTTCCAGCTCTGGTCGGGCCGCGCGATGCGGACGGCGGTCAATCTCAGCCATTCCAAGCACAATACCGCCAAGTGGCTGGAAAGCGTCGGCGCCTCCAACGGCTTCTATAAATCCAGCCGGCACCTGTCGTTCGCGATGGACCGTTCGGAAAGCTTCACCGCGACGTGGATCGCCGACCATCGCCGGCATTTCCGCTACAGCTTCATTCAGACGGTCGCGCTGCTGCTGCTCTATGCGTTCGCCAGCGCGACGCTGCTCGCGCTCGGCGGCTGGCTGATCATCCAGGGGCAGTTGTCGATCGGCCAGCTGGTCGCGGCCGAACTCATCCTTTCGGGCGTGTTCTACGGGATCAGCCAGCTCGGCACCTATCTCGAGACCTTTTACGACCTCGTGGCGGGTCTTGAGGAAGTCTCGCTGCTCTACGCGATCCCGCAGGAAAAGATCATCGCCAACGCCGCAGCGCCCGAAAGCGGGGCGATCCGCCTGCGCGACGTCGAATTTGGCGGTGCGCGCTTCGACCTGGCCGTCGAAAGCGGCCAGCGGCTGGTGGTCATCGCCGAAGCGGGGGCCGACCATGCGATCGCGCGCCTGCTCAAGCGCCACGTCCAGCCCGATCGCGGCATCGTGTCGGTCGGCGGTGCCGACCTCGCCGCGCTCGACATGTACCTGCTGCGCTCCGACATCGTCGTTTATGAGCGCCCCACCATCGTCGAGGTCAGCATCCGCGAATATCTCAACCTCGCTTCGGCGACGGCGAGCGCCAGCGACACACTGGATGCGCTGGCGGTGGTCGGGCTCGACCAGCGGGTCGCGCAGCTGCCCGACGGGCTCGACACCGTGCTGTCCAGCTCCGGCTGGCCGCTGTCGATCAGCGAGGTGATGGCGCTCAAGCTCGCGGCGGGGCTGTTGATTCAGCCCAAGCTGATGATGCTGTCGTCGCTCTACGACGTGTTGCCGCCCGATCGCCTCGCGCGCGCGCTCGACCTGTTGCGCCCGGCCGGCACGACCGTGCTGCTGTTCACCAAGCGGCCCGAGGCGGTGAAGCTCGACGGTTATCTGTGGCTGGGCAACGAGCGCCAGCTGCGCTTCGCCACGCTTGACGATCTCCAGGAATATCTCGCTTCGGAGGCGGCCCATGCCCTTCCGCTCTGAACATATCGTCCATTTCAAGACGCTGGCGTCGCTCCATCCGCCACGCGTCACCCGCGCGCTGGCGATCATGATCGTGACGACGATTATCGTCACCACGCTGATCCTATGGCTCGTGCCGTGGGTCCAGACCGCGCCGGGGACGGGGCAGGTGATCGCGCTCGACCCGCGCGATCGTGTCCAGTCGATCACCGCCTTTGTCGGCGGCCGGGTCGATCGCTGGTATGTCCAGGACGGCAGCCAGGTGAAGGAAGGCGATCCCGTCGCGCGCGTCGTCGATCTCGATCCATTGCTGCTCAGCCGGCTGGCGGCCGAGCGCGCGCAGGTCGAGGCAGAGATCGCGGCGGCGGAACAGGCGATGAAGGTCGCGCAGCTCGACGTCGCCCGGTCGCGCGAACTGTTGGGCGAGGGCCTGATCGCGCGGCGCGACTATGAACTCGCGCAGATCAAGGTTGCCGAGATGCGCGCCAAGATCGCCAGCGTCAGCGCCAAGCTCAATCAGATCGACGTGTCGATCAACCGGCAGTCGGCCCAGATCGTCCGCGCCCCGCGCGCCGGCCGCATCCAGCAGATCAATCCGGCGGCGGGCGCGACGCTGGTCAAATCGGGCGACGTCCTCGCGACTTTCGCGGCGGAAACGCCTGACCGGGTGATCGAGCTGTATGTCGATGGTCGCGACATCGCGCTCATCCACCCGGGCCGGAATGTCCGTATCGAGTTCGAGGGCTTCCCCGCCTTTCAATTCTCCGGCTGGCCGACGCTCGCCCAGGGGTTGTTCGAGGGCCGCGTGCGCTCGATCGACCCTTCCGCTTCCGTCAACGGGCTGTTCCGCATCCTGATCGAGCAAAAGCCTGGCGCGGTGCGCTGGCCCGACGCGCGCTATATCCGCTTGGGCGCGAAGGTGCAGGGCTGGGTCCAGATGGAAACCGTGCCGGTCGGCTACGAGCTGTGGCGCCAGCTCAACGACTTCCCGCTCGAATTCCGCCGCCCGGCCGACGAACCGACCGGGAGCGCGGCCAAGGGCGATGCGGCGACAAAGAGTGGCAATGCCCCGGCTTATTGAGGCGAGCGGGCGCGGCGCGCTGGCGGCGGCGGCGGCGACGGCGCTGCTCCTCGCGACATCCGCCGCGCTGGCCCAGACGATCGCCCCGCTCCCCGCCACCGTCGCGCCCGCCGCGCCATTGCCGCCGGTGGCGGGCGTGCTGACGCTCGACCGCGTACTCGCCGGCTCCGCGCGCTTCGCCCCGCAGATCGTCGAGGCGTTGCAGCGCGCACGCGCCGCCGACGGGCGCTCGCTCGCGGCCGAAGGCGCGTTCGACACGGTGTTCTCCGCCGAAGGGCGAAGCCGCGTCGCGGGCTTTTATGACGGCACCTTTGTCGAAGGGAAGGTCTATCGCCCGCTGACCAGCAATGGCGGCCAGCTCTATGGCAGCTATCGCCTCTCCCAGGGCGATTTCCCGATCTATGAGGATCAATATTACACCAATAGCCTCGGCGAGGTGAAGGTCGGGGCGCTGTTCGCGCTGATGCGCGACCGGTTCATCGACGACCGCCGTTTCGGTGTCGATGTCGCCCGGCGCGAGGCTGACGCCGTGGCGCTGGAAGGGCGGATGGTCGCGATCGGCGTGCAGCGCCGGGCCATCGCCGCCTATCAGAACTGGGTGGCCGCCGGGCTGCGTCTCGCGGTCTATCGCGAGCTGCTGGCAGTCGCGAGCGAGCGGCAGGAAAATCTGGAGGGCCAGGTCGCGCGTGGGCTCCGCCCGGCGATCCTCGCGGTGGAAAACCGCCAGAACATCGTCCGCCGCCGGACGCTGGTGACGCAGACCGAGCAGCAGCTCGCCAACGCCGCCAACGCGCTGTCGCTCTACGTCCGCGATGCCGAGGGCAAGGCGGTGGTGCCGACCGCGGCGCAGCTGCCGTCCACGCTTCCCGCCATCCCCGCGACCCCGGCGATGACCGCGATCAGCGATCGTCCCGACATCCAGGCATTGGAGAACCGGCTGCAGCAGGCCGAACGCAAGCTGGCGCTCGAACGCAACAGTCTGCGTCCGCGCCTCGACGTTCGGGTCGAAGCGGGCAAGGACCTGGGCAACGTGGCCGAGGGTGGCCGGTCGCGCACCGCGGCGGAGGGGATTGTCGGCGTCACCTTCTCGGTCCCGCTCGAACAGCGCGGCGCGCGCGGCCGCATTGCCCAGGCCGAGGCCGAGATCGAGGCGGTTCGCGCCCGGCGACAACTGCTCGAGGATCAGATTCGCATCGAATTGAACGGGTTGGGCATCGATGTTCGCGGTGCGGGCGAACTGCTGTCGCTCGCGACGCAGGAAGCCGAGCTCGCCGAGCGGCTGGCGGCTGCGGAACGGCGCCGCTTTGCGCTGGGGGCGAGCGACCTGTTCCTGGTCAATCAGCGCGAGGAAACCGCCAACGACGCGCGGCTGCGGCGGGTGGAGGCCGAGTTCCGGCTGGCGGCTGCGCGCGCCGAGCTGGCGGCGGCGAGCGCCGACCTCGACGTGCTGGGGCTGCGCTGAGCCTTTGGCCGGATCACGGTTTTCGCTTCGCGTGGAGTGACGCTATGTCGCCACGATGACGTCGCCCGTTGCCCAGCCTCCGATTCCCGCCGCGACGCTGATCCTGTTTCGCGATCGCGCCGGCGCGCCGCCCGAACTGCTGTTCGTCGAACGATCGCCGGCGATGCGCTTTGCCGGCGGGGCGATCGTCTTTCCCGGCGGCCGGATCGACGCGGCGGACTATGCGCTCGCGCGCCTGCAGACAGACGACCATGCCGCGATGGTCGAGCGCGCCGCGCGCATCGCCGCGATCCGGGAGACGGCGGAAGAGGCGGGCGTCGCGGTCGGACTGACCGGCGAGGGCGATTTGTCGCGACTGCGCCGCGACCTGGCGGGCGGCATGGCGACGGGTGCGGCGCTGCATGACGCGGGATATGCGCTGGCGACCGACCGTCTGACCCCATTCGCGCGCTGGTGCCCCGATTTTCCGCATGCGCGCGTCTTCGACACCCGCTTCTACCTGGCGCGCGCACCCGATGACATGGCGATGCCGGAGGTCGACGGCACGGAAAATGTCCGCGTTTTCTGGGCGAGCGCGGCCGACATTCTGGACCAGGCCGACCGGGACGAGGTCCGTCTGATCTTCCCGACGCGCCGGACGCTGGAGCGACTGGCCGGCTATGCGTGCTTCGCCGATGCGTTGGCCGACGCCGCCGCATGGCCGATCCGCAAGATCACGCCCTGGGTCGAGCGGCGCGACGGGGTCGACATGCTCTGCATCCCCGACGATCTGGGCTACCCGGTGACCGCGTCGCCCGCCGATGCGGCGTTCCGGGCATGAAGGCGCTGCGCCGCGCCGCGCAGGCGGCGGTGGTCGCGGCGATCGTGCTGGGCGTGTTGTTCGCCGCCTATGCCTGGCTGCGCAGCCGGCCGCAGGACCTGCCATGGACGCCGCTCGACCTGGCGCAGCCGATCGGCATCGCGACCGGCGGCAAGCTGACCGCGCTCACGCGTGATTTCGCGCAATGCCGCGCGTTGCTCGACCAGGCAGGGGTGCGCTTTCAGCCGCTCGCTGCGGTGATGGAGGGTGCGTGCGGCTATGCCGACGGGGTCGAGCTGAAGCCGGGGGGCGCCCGCCGCATCGCTTTTCGCCCCGCGCGGCTGGGTATGGCTTGCCCCGTCGCCGCGTCGCTGGCGTTGTGGGAATGGCAGGTCGTTCAGCCCGCCGCCGAGCGCCACTTCGGAAGCAAGGTGACCGAGTTTCTTCACCTGGGCAGCTATAATTGCCGGCGGATGTACAGTCGGGAGACGGGACCGCTCAGCGAACACGCCACCGCAGACGCGGTCGACATCGCGGGTTTCGTCCTGGCCGATGGGCGCAGGATCACCCTGCTGGCGGACTGGGGTGATGCGGGGCCGGCGGGCGCATTTCTGCGCGATGTGCGGGATGGCGCGTGCGACCTGTTCGCGACGACGCTGTCACCCGAATACAATGCGGCGCATCGCGACCATTTCCACCTCGATCACGCCGATCGTGGCGCGATGCGCTGGCGGGCGTGCCGCTGACGACCGGCGGCAGGGTACCCGCGCTCAGTTCGGCAATGCGGTCGCGTCGATCTTTTCGACCCAGGCGGGATAAAAGGACGGCTGGCGCGTCGACCAGCCCGATGCAGTCGCCGCCGCTTCGCTGATCGACTGCAGCAGCCGCCGGCGAAGGTCGGGATGCAGGTGCGGCAGCGCCGCCGCCGAGCAGAAGGCCGCCGGCAGCCACGGACGCACTTCCGCACCGATCAGCCGTTCATAGAGGAAGCGATAGGCCGAGAAGTTGGTCAGGCGACCTTGGCCCAGATCGAAGGCCGAAATCGTGACCAAAGGCGCCATGAAGCTTTCGACCGCGTCGAGGCCACTGTCATCGGGCACCATCGCGCGAATGTCGGGAAGGCGTTCGTAAACGCGCGCCTGTGCGCGGATGCTTGCCGCCTCAACGACGTCGCGCGACCACAGGGTCATCGCATCGTCGCGATCGAGCCCGATGTCGAGCGAACGCCGCACGTAACGCTGCGTCCCCGCCGCGAACCCGGCAAATTCCTTCATTTCCGCCAGCGTCATTGCGCCTTGTGCTGGCTTGGACCGTGCACCCATTGCCTGCTCCACCCGCTCAAAATCCAACGGCATCAACATGCGCCCGAATGGTTAACCATGTCCTTAACCACTCTGACAGCCGTCATTCACTATCGAATCATACAAACTGCTGCGTTGCAACAAAATTTGCCCGTTGCGATGACGGGCGATCCAAAATGTCTGTGGATATTCGTGCTGCGCAACAAATTCGCAGGGGGTCGAACGGCTGGTCTTTCAACTCGGCGCGGGTCCGCGCGGGGTTCCATCCGGTCGTCGCCGGTTTCACACCGCTCGCCCGATAAGCAGGCCGCGCCCCCTTTTCCGGGGCCGCGCCGCCTGCTCAGATCGCGACGTCCAGGGATGGAACAGGCCGGGGGGTTTGAATGCAGCCGACGAAGATCCTTTCGCGCATGGTTCTGGTCGTGATGTGCACGATCGGCACGATCAGTCCCGCGGCCGCCCAGTTCTGGCAGTGCGCACCCTATGCGCGCGAGATTTCCGGCATCGAGATTTACGGCAACGCCGAAAGCTGGTGGGATCAGGCCGCCGGGCGCTACGATCGCGGCAACCGGCCGGTCGAAGGCGCGGTGCTCAGCTTTGCGCCGACGAAGCGGATGCGGCTGGGGCATGTGGCGATGGTCTCGCGCGTGATCAGCGACCGCGAAGTGCTGCTCACCCATGCCAACTGGTCGCGTCGCGGCGGTATCGAACGTGACGTGCGCGCGATCGACGTCTCGGCGGCGGGCGACTGGAGCGAGGTGCGCGTCTGGTATGCTCCGATGGGTGATCTGGGCATCAGCGCCTATCCGACCAATGGCTTCATCTACGCCCGGGCGCCGGGCGCGGATGCGATCCCGCAGGGCCTGGCGTCGGGCGGCGCGGAACGCGGTCAGGTACTCACTTTCGACTGAACGCACGCCGCGCCAGCGCGCTGCGTGCGTCCGGCGACCTCCGGTCTCAGGCTGCCTTGCCGGGCGCGAAGTTCAACGCCACGCCGTTCATGCAATAGCGCTGGCCCGTCGGGGCCGGCCCGTCGTTGAACACATGGCCGAGGTGCCCGCCGCACCGGCGGCAGACCACTTCGGTCCGCGGAAAGCCGAGCGAGAAGTCGCGCCGCGTCTTCACCGCATTGTTGAGCGGCGCCCAGAAGCTCGGCCACCCGGTGCCGCTCTCGAACTTGGTCGAGGAGGAGAAGAGCGGCAGCGCGCAGCCGGCGCAAGTGAACACGCCGGCGCGCTTTTCCTTGTTCAGCGGGCTGGTGAACGGACGTTCGGTGCCTTCCTGGCGCAGCACATAGAATTGCTGCGGGGTCAGCCGCTTCTTCCACTCGCCCTCGGTCAGGCTGACCTCGAAACGCTCGGTGCCCGAGCCCTCCGCCGCGGTGCAGCCCACCGCGAGCGCGGCTGCGCTGGTCCCGGTGATCTTCAGAAACTGGCGACGCAGAAAATTCATCATGGGTGTCCCTAACCGGATTGATGCCTCATATTCGTCGGGCGACGCAAAAAGGTTTCACGGCGTCGGATGCAACGCGTCGCGTTCGGCCGCGTTGGCGGGGCAGGGCGAAAATCGAACATCGGAAAGGCGGCACCATGCCACTGACACGCGACGAGGACATCCGCGCATTGCTCGAATCGGCACGCACCATCGCCATGGTCGGCGCCTCCGACCGGCCTGAGCGTGCATCGAACGGCGTGATGAAATTCCTCCAGGACCAGGGCTATCGCGTGATCCCGGTAAATCCGCAGATCACCGGCGAGCATGTCCATGGCGAGTTCGTATTTCGCGAGCTTGCCCAGATCGGCGTGCCGATCGACATCGTCGACATTTTTCGCAACTCGGCGGCGGCGGGCGAGGCGGTCGATGACGCGATCGCTGTCGGCGCGAAGGCGGTGTGGATGCAGCTTGGCGTCGTCAACGCGGATGCGGCGCAGCGTGCCGAGGCGGCCGGGTTGAAGGTCGTGATGGACCGCTGCCCGATGCAGGAGATTCCGAGGCTCGACGTCAGGCCGGTCGCTGGATGAGATAGTTCATCCGCGCGGATGCGATCGGACGGTCGCGATCGTCCTGCCACGCGATCGCCTCGACATTGGCGATTCGGGTGCCGACCCGGGTGACGATGCCGATTGCACGAGTCGGCTTGTCGCGGCCGCCGCGCATGAAATCGACGGTTACGTTGATCGGCTTCACCCGCGCGGGGTCGTCGCCGAGCGCGTGATAGAGTGCGACAATCGCCGCCATCTCGAGCAGGCCGCCAATTGCTCCACCATGGAGGAAACCCGGACGCCCGATCACGTCGCGGGTGAACGGCATGACGAGCACGGGCGCGCCGTCCGCAGCGACCGGCGCGTCGAACGTCAGGCCGAGCAGGTCGGCATAGGGCGGCAGCTTCATGACGGCATGTCCAGCAGCATGAAGGTGCCGGCGACATGCGCGATCGGATCGGCGCTGTCGCCGTCATGCGCCTGGCCGCGGACGAACGCGATCGACCGCGTCAGCCGATAGCATTCGCCGCGTCCGATCACGCTGTGGCCGGGGCGCGCGGCGCGCAGATAGTCGATGCGCAGGTCCATCGTCGCCTGCGGCGCGAACCTGCCCTGCTTCAACCACGCACCGATGCTCGTCGCCATGTCCATCAGCGTCAGGATCGGCCCCGATGCGATCACGCCCGTCGCGACATCGCCGATCAGCCGCGGATCATAGGGCAATGCCAGCTCGCACCAGTCGGCGCCGTGCGCGCGATATTCGATGCCGAGCGTGCGCCCGTGCCCGTCCGAACGCGCGGCAAAGAACCGGGCGGGGTCGAAATGGCGATCGGCGAGCGGCGGCGTTTCCATCATCCGGGCTGCTAGTGCGCCGGGCATTTGCGATCAAGCGGCGCGCACACCGTTCCGAAACGGACCAGTCGGCTGTGGCGGTGGGATGGCCGCAACGGCAGCGTCCCGCACGCCGCAGCCGGCTGCTGCGGCAGGCTGAAATCAAGGGGGAAATATCATGACCGACGCCGGAACTCGCCGGATCATCCGGGCGTGCGACATCGCCGACCTGGCGATGCCCGTCGCGACGCTGGGGGCGATCCGCACGTGCGAACGGATCGGCGACGACGTGTTCGAATCGACGATCAGCATTGCCGAGATCGTCTATGAGCTTCACCCGGACTGAGCCGAGCGCGACCCAGTGGCGCGACGGCGCGGCGCGTTCGCGCGAATGGGCCGCGTCCTGGGCGGCGGACGCTGAATGGCGGCAGCTGATCGCGCCCATCGACGCCGCTGGCACGCTGGCCGACCTTATGCCGGCGGCGCTGGCGCTGCTGCATGAACCTGGCTGGTTCGAGGCAATGGTCGCGCAATGGCTGGCGATCATCGTCGCCACGCCGCTCGCCGAGCCGCCGGTGCGATCGAGCCGCGACGCCGCGCGCCGAACGCTGCTGCTCCACGATGGCGCGACCGCCACGATCACCGCGACCGTGCTGCCCGACGGGGTCGCGCCGCCCGCCCGAGCGGGCGCGGGGCGCGTGGTGCGATCGGGGCGCTGGTCGGCGACCTGCTATCTGCGCGCTGGCGGCGTGCGCATCGAACGCTGGCGGCTTCGCTCCGATGTCCCGTGCCTCGTGCGAGAACCCGACCTGTTGCCCGCCGATCGTTCGGTCGTCGTCACCGACGGTCGAACCATGGCGCAACGCCTGGTGCAGCCGGTGCCGCAACCGACCGTCATGCTGTCGGTCAGCGCGCGTTTGGGGGCGGCGGCCAGTGTCCACGAGCATGATGCCGGTGACGGCAGCCTGATCCGCGTCGCGACCGCCGACGACGGGGCTGCGCGCAGCCAGATGCTGCTTCGGCTGCTGCGCGCGCTCGATCATCGTGGTGCGGCGGCGCAGTTCGACGCCGCCAGCCGAGGCGGGACCGCGTTTCTGCGGTGGGAGGCGATGCGCGAATGGCTGATGCTGGGTGATGCGACTGCGGTGACGCGCCTGGGCGAGGTGGCGGCTGACGACCCTGACCCCGATGTCCGCGCTGCCGCCGCCGCTACGCTGGCCCGCCTGCACGCCTGATGCCGCTCGTTCTGCCCCCGGGCGCGGGCGATCCGATCGGCCTGGAGGCGCTGGGCGACGCGCTGGCGACCGCGCGCCTCGACCCCCGCGACGACGATGCATTCGCGTCGCTCGGCCCCTTGCTTGCGCAGCTGGGGCGCAACCGCACCTTTATGGGCGATCTGGCGGTTGCCGAGCTGTCGGCGCGCGGCCGGGCGGCGGTGCCGCGCGGTGCGGGCTACGGCCCCCAGGTCATGATACTCCGTCCGTCCGATGGCCGCTTCCTGGTCCGCGCCAATTTCTGGCCCGCCGCCGAGGACGCGGTGCTGCGCGCCAGCGGCCCCGAAGCGTTCTTCTACGGCTTTCCCCATGATCACGACTTCGCGTTCCTGACCTATGGCTATCTGGGCCCGGGCTATTGGAGCGACTATTACGAGGCCGATCCGGCGCGGATCACGGGCGTCCCCGGCGCACCGGCGCACCTGCGCTTTGTCGAGCGTGCCCGGCTCGAACCGGGGCGGCTGATGCTTTATCGCGCGCACCGCGACGTGCATGTTCAGGCGCCGCCGGATGCATTCTCGCTCTCGCTCAACATCCTGCGCCACGATCCCGGCCAGCCCTGGCGCGACCAGTACCGCTTCGACATCGCCGGCAATCGGGTCGCCGCCAATCTGAGCATGACGAGTGCCGAGGCGCTGGTTGCGATCGCCGCACAGCTGGGCGGTAATGGCACCGATATCGCGGCGTATCTGTTCCGCACGCATCCATGCGCGCGGATGCGGGTGACCGCGCTCGACGCGCTGATCGCGGCGTCGGGCGGTGAGGACGCGCTCGCCTGGGCCGAAGCCGGCGCGCGCGCGACCGACGCCCGCGTCGCCGGCCACGCCGAACGATGGATCGCGCGGGCCTTGCAACGCAACGGTTGACGACGCATCGTCGGCCCGGCTGCACGGGGAGCGGGATGATGAGCGAACAGCGCGTGACGATCGATCTGGTGGACGGCGTCGCCGATGTGCGGCTGGCCCGGCCCGACAAGATGAACGCGATCGATCCGGCGATGTTCACCGGCATTTGCGACGCGATCGACCGGCTGGGGACGATGGCGGGCGTGCGCGCGGTGGTGCTGTCGGGCGAGGGGCGCGCGTTCTGCGCGGGGCTCGACATGGCCAGCATGGCGACCGGCGGCTCGGGCATCGACCTGGATCGTCGCCCCTGGGGCGATGCCAATATCGTGCAGCAGGTCGCGTGGGGGTGGCGGACGCTGGCCGTGCCGGTGATCGCTGCCGTCCACGGCCTTGCGTTCGGCGGCGGGTTCCAGATCCTGTCGGGTGCCGATATCCGCATCGCGGCGCCGGGCACGCGGCTGTCGATCATGGAGATGAAATGGGGGATCGTGCCCGACATGGCGGGCTTCGCGCTGTGGCGCACCACCGTCGCCGACGATGTCCTGCGCGAGCTTACCTACACCGCGCGTGAATTCAGCGCGGAGGAAGCGGTGGCCATGCGTTTCGTTACCCGCATCGCCGATGATCCGCATGGCGAGGCGATGGCGCTGGCACGGGCGATTGCGGCGCGCAATCCGCTGGCGATCCGCGCGGCCAAGCGGCTCGCCAATCTGGCCGCGGATGCCGATGCTCCGACGATCCTGAAGGCCGAAAGCGACGAACAGCGCCGGCTGATGCGCTCACCCAATCAGGTCGAGGCGGTGATGGCCAACATGCAGAAGCGCGCGCCGGTGTTCGCCGACTGACCCTGGCGCTGGCGGATCGGGCTCAGTAGCGGCTGAGCTCGACCGGCAGCTTGCGATAGCCGTGGACGAAGCAGGCACCGATCCGTTCGGGCGCGCCGACGACGTTGACGCGCAGCCGGCGCTTGGCCATTTCCTCCATCAAAATGCCGATCTGCAGCTCGGCCAGCCGCGCACCGACGCAGCGATGGATGCCGTGCCCGAACGCCAGATGCCGGCGCGCATTGGGGCGATCGACGCGGATCGAATCGGCGTCCTCGAACACGCTTTCGTCGCGATTGGCCGAGACGTACCACAGCGCGATCTTGTCCCCGGCCTTGATCTGTTGCCCTGCCAGCACCGTGTCCTGCGTCGCGGTGCGGCGCATGTGGCTGAGCGGCGTCTGCCAGCGGATGATTTCCTGCACCGCGTTGGGGATCAGCGCCGGATCGGCCTCCAGCTTGGCGCGCTCGTCGGGGAATTGATCGAGACCATAGGCAAAGGCAGTCATCGAGTTGCGCGTCGTGTCGTTGCCGCCGACGATCAGCAGGATCAGGTTGCCCAGAAACTCGTTGGGCTCCATTTCCGCCATCGCGTCGGAATGCAGCATCATCGAAATCAGGTCGGGCGTCGGATCCTTGCCGATCTTCGATTGCCACAGCTGGCCGAAATAGGCGGCGCATTCATACAGGTGCTTCAGTCGCTCCTGGCGCTTTTCCGCATCCTTGACGATTTCGATGTCGCCTGCCCAATCGGACCAGAAGGTCAGCTTGCGCCGGTCCTCCCACGGAAAGTCGAACAGGATCGCCAGCATTTGGGTGGTGAGCTCGATCGAGACGTTGTCGACCCAGTCGAACGTCTCGCCCACCGGCAGCGCGTCGAGGATCTCGGCGGTGCGCTGGCGGACGTTGGGATTGAGGCGGATCATCTCGCTCGGGGTGAAGGCCGGGGCCACCGTGCGCCGCTGGCCGGTATGCTTGGGCCGATCCATGGCGATGAACATCGGCATCCGCACGTCACCCTCCTGCAGGTCGGCGACGGTGATCCCGGCGACCTCGGAGGAATAAAGGTCGGGCAGCGATTCCACCTCGACGATATATTTGTAGTTCGACACCGACCAGTAGGGCCCGAAGTCGCTGCTCGCGCAATAATGGACGGGCGCATCAGCGCGCAGCTTGCGGAACGGTGCATGCCAGGTGTCGTCGCGATACAGCTCGGGCCGCGTCACGTCGAACGGGTCCGCCGCTGTCCCGGCTTCAGTCTCGGTCGCAATCGTCGCCATGCTGCCTCTCCTCTGTGCGAAGAGAAGGGCTAGCTGACACGAATGTCAATAGCGCCGCTTCCCGAACCAGCGGATTTTCGGCCCGGCCGACTGCAATACCCCGCGACGGAACAGCGACGCGCCCAGCCAGATCGTCAGCGACACCCACAGCAGCTGCCATGCCAGCGCGGCGAAATGCGGCCACAATTGCGCCGACGCCGCTGCCTTGCCGGCCATGGCAAAGGGCGAGCTGAACGGGAACACCTCCGCCAGGGTAGCGAACCACGCGTCGGGATTGGAAACCGCCGCCGCCGACAGTCCGAACATCGCGACCTGGAAAATCGTGATCGGCAGCGACAGCATCTGGATTTCCCGCTGCGTCGACGCCTGCGCGCCGATGCTCAGGAACACCGCGCCCAGCAGCATATAGGCCATGGTGAAATAGCCGAAGAACAGCAATGCGAACGGGACGATGCCGATCGCCGGGGTCAGGTCGGCGATCCGTCGCGCCGCATCGGGCGGAACGAAACCGACGATATTCGCGCCGATCACGCCCCAGAAGCCCAGAAAGAGCACCGCCACGCCGAACATGCCGATCAGCTTGCCCAGGAACACACTCTCCAGCGGCACCGCGGCCGCCAGCACCTCGATCACCTTGTTCGACCGCTCCTCCGCCATCGTCCCGACCGCCTGGCCGGCGAGCAGCAGGGTGATGAAGAACAGCCCGAACACCGCAAAGAATGCACTGCCGTTGCGCCCGACCAGCGACGGCGTGTCGCGTTCGACCGCGCGGATCACCGGCCGCGACAGCGCGGCCTGCGTGCCGAGCCGCCGGGCGGACAGCACTTCGTCGGCCAGCCGCGCGAGATACCGGCCGTGGCGGATACTGGGCGGATTATAGAACACCGTCGGCCGCGCGAGCGGGCCGCTCATCGTCGCGGTGACGGCGGAGTTCTTCGCGCGGAACATGGCGGTTGCCTGAGCGACCGGATCGCGCGCGGGCGTCGCAAAGGTCAGCTCGGGCGGCAGCTCGTCGGTGCGGAACAGCGTGCGCAACGCCCGGTCGGCGGCGCGCAGCTCGGCCTGGTCGGCCGGGCTGACGATCGCGACGAGCCGCAATTTGCTGCCCGCCGAATCGGCGACCGTCGCCGCACCCAGCCCGCCGATCGCGGCAAAGCCGGTCATGATAAGCGGCGCCATCAGAAAGAGCAGGAAGGTGGGGGTGACGACGGTGGCGACGAAGTCGCGCCGCGCGACGGTCAGCGTCTGGCGGGCCAGCCGGCGAAACTTGCTCATCGCACGTCTCCCGCGGCTTCGGCCCCGACGATGCGGACGAACGCCTCATGCAGGCCGGGCCGTTCGATCGACAACCCGGAAATGCCGAAGCCCGCATCGATCAGCCTGACCAGCGGTGCCTCGATCCCCTCGTCGGGCAAGGTGAAGCGCCATCCCTCGCCCTCGCGCTCGGCATCGGCGGGCAGCAGCGCGGCGATCGCATCGGACGGGCGGTGGGGCACATAATGCGCGCGCATCGGCAACATGCCGCGTGCCTCGGCGACGGTGCCCTCGAAACGCCGCTTGCCGCCGGCGATGATCGCCAGCCGATCGCACAGCCGTTCGGCATGTGCCATGACATGCGTCGAGAACAGGACGGTCGCGCCGCGGTCGCGCTCGGCAAGGATCAGCTTTTCCAGCCGTTCCTGGTTGACGGGATCGAGACCGGAAAAGGGTTCGTCGAGCACCAGGAACCGGGGCCGGTGCACCACCGCCCCCAGCAGTTGGACGAATTGGGCCATGCCCTTGGACAGCTTGCGGATCTTGCTGTCGACGGCGTGGCCCAGCCCCGCACCCTCCATCAGCTCGACCGCGCGCTTGCGCCCCGTGGCCCAGTCGAGCCCGCGCAGCGCGCCCATGAACGCGATCGCCTCCTTGGCCTTCATGCCGGGATACAGCCCGCGCTCCTCGGGCAGGTAGCCGATCAGGTCGCTGGCATCGCGCGGGCTGTCATGGCCCAGCAGCGTGCGGTGCCCCTCGTCCGGCTCGATGATGCCCAGCAGCATGCGCAGCGTCGTGGTCTTGCCCGCGCCGTTGGGCCCCAGCACGCCATAAATGGAGCCGAGCGGCACCTGGATGTCGACCCCGTCGACCACCCGCCGGCCCGCGAAACGCTTCACCAGCCCCGATGCGCTGAGCGCAAGATGATCGTTCAAGCCATTCCCCCTTCACGCCAAGGCTGTGGTAGCGGGGGGATGTGTCCGAACACAAGCCACTGGAAGCACGAATCAGGGCGAAAGCCGCCGAACTGGGCTTTGTCGCGTGCGGAATCGCGCCGGCCGACGCCGCACCGCGCGCCGGCGAACGCCTGCGCCGCTGGCTGACGGACGGTTGTCACGGGTCGATGATCTGGATGGAGGAACGCGCCGACCAGCGCTCCAGCCCCGCGGGCCTATGGCCGGACGTCCGATCGGTCATCGCGCTTGGCATGAGCTATGCCCCGGCGACCGATCCGCTGGCATTGGCGGGGGCGGGGGATCGCGGCCGGATCTCGGTCTATGCCCAGGGCGCGGACTATCACGACGTGGTCAAGCGCGCGCTCAAGGCGCTGGGCCGCTGGCTGGCGGATACGGCGGGCGCACCGCTCAAGATATTCGTCGACACCGCGCCCGTCATGGAAAAGCCGCTCGCCGAAGCCGCGGGCCTGGGATGGCAGGGCAAGCATACCAATCTGGTCAGCCGCGACCATGGCAGCTGGCTGTTCCTGGGCGCAATCTACACGACGCTCGATCTTGCGCCCGACTCGCCGGGCGCCGACCGCTGCGGCTCGTGCAGCGCCTGTCACGCGGCCTGTCCGACGGATGCGTTTCCCGCCTCCTATCGCCTCGATGCGCGACGTTGCATCTCCTATTTAACCATCGAGCATAAGGGACCGATTCCCCACGAATTTCGTGCCGCGATCGGCAATCGTATCTATGGCTGCGACGATTGTCTGGCGGTGTGCCCGTGGAACAAGTTCGCGCACGCCGCCGCCGCCAACCGCGCCTTTGCGCCGCGTGCCGAGCTTGCCGCGCCCATGCTCGGCGACCTGCTCGCGCTCGACGACGCCGGCTTTCGCCAGGTGTTCGCCGGGTCGCCGATCAAGCGGATCGGCCGCGACCGCATGGCGCGCAACTGTCTGATCGCGCTGGGCAACAGCGGCGATGCGGCATCCCAGGGGGTGGCGGTGGCGCTGCTCGACGATCCCGCGCCGGTCGTACGCGGTGCGGCCGTGTGGGCGTTGGCGCAGCTCGATCCGGCGCGCGCGGCGGCGGAGCGTGCGGTCCGAGCGGGGGCGGAGATGGATGCGGATGTGTTGGCGGAGTGGAATGCACTTGGTTCCTGAAACCAATCGGCGTCATGCCAGCGAAGGCTGGCATCTCGCGCGAACGACAGTGCGCCGGCGCGGCGGGAAGCCCCAGCCTTCGCTGGGGCGACGGGATTGGGGCGAAGGATGCGCCGAATATACCCCTACCGCCGGGTCAGTGCCGCGACGCAACTTGCCCGGTCGATCGGGCCGCCGCTGCGCTGGCGCGCGTCGATGTGCTTGACCACCGGTACGCCGCTGCCGTCGGCGTTGGGGGGATAGAGATAGGTGTCGAGCACGCACAGCCCGCTGCCGAACTGCAGCTTGCGGCCCACGCCCTCGCTCGTCTCCAGGATCGGCTTGCCGAACGCGCGGACCAGCGCGGCTTCGTTCTGGCCCAGCACCCGCTCAAGCCCGGCGGTGCGGTAGGTCGGCGGCGGGACCGCGCGCGGCGCAGTGGCGGGCGGGGGCACCGCCGCGCATCCGCTCATCAGCAACGCGGTGGCGATCAGGACGGAGCGGGGCGGATAATTCACGATTTCCTCCGGTGAAACAGATGCGTGGCCATCGCCGCGCCCAGGATCGGCGCTGCGAGATTGAGAATCGGGACGAGGAACAGCGCGGTGCCGATTGCGCCCAGGACCAGCCGCTCCCCGCGGGTGCGCGCCCGCCAGTCGGGCAATGCATCGAGGGGCAGGTGACGTGCCGCGACCATGTCGCCCAGGTCGCGGCCAAGCAGCCAGCTGTTGACCGCGAAGAACGCGATGGCCGGGCCGATCGCGGTGAACAGCAGGATCAGATAGACTGGCGCGAGCAACAGGTTGACGCCGATCGCGCGCGCCGCGGATGCGATCGCCATGCGCAGCGAGGGCAGGAACGCGACGTCGCGGGCGCTCGCCAGCCGGTCGGGATAATGCCGGGCCTCGACCGCGCGCACGATCTGGTCGCCGAACATGCCGATGACCGCGACCGCAACCGCCCGGAACAGCAACCACGCACCCAGCACCACCGCCAGCACCGCGACGGCGCCGGCCAGCTCCTGCCACCACCCGGTGCCGCCCGCCCAGCCGGCCGCGCGCCGTGCAAGCCACCAGCATAGCGGACCGAGTGCCGCGAACAGCGCGACCGTTACCGCGAACGACTTGAGCATCACGCTCCACACGGGACGATCGTCGAGCTGGCGCAGCGACAGGATGAGTGCGTTCAGCATCGCGCACCGTTTGGACTGGGCCGGCGGCGCGCGTCAACGCGGTTGCGCGACGCCGGCCCACTGGCTACGGCGCCGCCAACCCGAACCGACCGGAGACCCGAGTGACCGAAGCCGCCTATGATGTTGTCGCCATCGGCAATGCGATCGTCGACATCCTTGCCCAGGCCGATGACGCCTTCATCGTCCAGGAGGGGATGACCAAGGGATCCATGCAACTGGTGTTCTCGCCGGAGGAGGCCGACGCGCTCTATGCCAAGATGGGCCCCGGTCGCGAGGTATCGGGCGGTTCGGCCGCGAACACCATCGCCGGCATCGCGACGCTCGGCGGCAAGTGCGGTTTCATCGGCCAGGTCGCCGACGACCAGCTCGGCCAGGTCTTTGCCCATGACATCCGCGCGTCGGGCATCCGCTACGACACCCCGGTCCGGTCCGGCGCGCCGACCACCGCGCGCTGCCTGATCTTCGTCACTCCCGATGGCCAGCGGACGATGAACACGTTTCTGGGCGCGTCCCAATTCCTGCCCGAGGCGGCATTGGACCGCGACCTGATCGCCAACGCGGCGATCCTGTATCTTGAGGGCTATTTGTGGGACCCCGAAGAGCCGCGCCGGGCGATGCGTGCCGGGATCGACATTGCCCGAACCGCGGGGCGCCGCGTCGCGTTCACGCTTTCGGACGTGTTCTGCATCAGCCGCCACGGCGACGATTTCCGCGCGCTGATGGCCGACGGGTTGATCGACATCCTGTTCGCCAATGAAAACGAGCTGCTCGCACTGTGTCGGACCGACGATTTCGACGCCGCCGTTGCCAGCGCGGCGGCGCAGGTGCCTACCCTGGTCGTGACCCGTAGCGAGAAGGGCGCGATCGCGGTCCAGGACGGCGCGCGCGTGGAGGTTGCTGCCGAGCCGATCGACCGGGTCGTCGACACGACGGGCGCGGGCGACCTGTTCGCGGCGGGCTTCCTTCATGGTCAGGCCCAGGGGCGCGATGTGGCCACGTCGCTGCGCATGGGCGCGATCTGCGCGGCAGAGATCATCAGCCACTATGGCGCCCGGCCCGAGGTCGATTTGAAGGCGCTGGTGGCGCAGAAGCTGGGCTGAACTGGCAGGCGCGTTTTGTCACCAACTTGGCCCGGTTAAGCCCCTCCCCTGAAGGGGAGGGGTGAGCCAGGGTGATCTGGTTCTCAACAACCAAAAAGGCCGGGGGGCGCTCCCCGGCCTTTTCGCTGTCTAGAAAATTTCGTCCTTAGTCCCAACCCGCTCCTCCTGAGTAGGGGTTGAGCCTGGCGAAGACCCGTATCGAAGGACTGCAACTGCCAGCATCACACGTTGGGCACATGCTCCTTCACGTCGTCCAGGTCGACGACGGTGATGATCCCCTTGCCGACATGGCTCGCCTTGTAGCTGTACGCGTAATAGATCACGAGACCGATCGCGCCCCAGGCGGGCAGCACGAGCATCGCTTCGAACGGGAGGTTGAGGAACAGGAAGATGCAGCCGGCGATCGTCAGCGGTCCGATCAGCCACAGCATCGGCGTCTTGAACCGGCGCTCGCGATTGGGTTCGGTCCGGCGCAGCATCATCACCGCGATCGCGACCATCATGAAGGCATAGAGCGTGCCGGCATTGGCGATGTCGGCAAGCTGGCCGACCGGCAGAAACGCCGCGGCGAATGCGACCACGCCGCCGGTCAGCGCGGTGACGACATAGGGCGTCTTCCACTTGGGGTGAATCTTCGACAGCCCCTCCGGCAGAAGACCGTCGCGCGACATGACGAAGAAGATGCGCGTCTGGCCGAACAGCAGGATCAGGATGACCGACGGCAGCGCGACGAAGGCGGCAATGCCCAGCATGTTGCCGATCGACGAGAAGCCGATCTGGCGCAGCACATGCGCCAGCGCTTCGTTCGAGCAGACCAGCGCCTCGGCATATTGCGGGAGTGCACATTGGCGCGCCAGTTCCTCCGAACCGGCGGGGAAGGGGATGCCGTTGGGCCCGACGATCGGCTGGCCGCCGATGGTGCCGATCGCCCCGGCCGCGACCAGAATGTAGAAAACGGTGCAGAAGCCGAGCGACCCGATCAGCCCGATCGGTACGTTGCGCTGCGGGTTCTTGGTTTCCTCGGCCGCGGTCGACACCGCGTCGAAGCCGACATAGGCGAAGAAGATCGTCGCCGCCGCACCCACGGCACCGATGCCGGAGCCAAAGCCGCCGAACACGCCGGCGGGCAGGAACGGGTTGAAATTGGCCATTTCCGACTTGGGCAGCGTCAGGATGATGAACACGGTCAGCGCGGTCACCTTGATCGCGACCAGGATCGCGTTGACGCGCGCCGATTCATTGGTGCCGATCATCAGCAGCCAGGTGACGAGCAGCGCGATGACGACGGCCGGCAGGTTGATCAAACCGCCCTCGACACCACCCAGCGCGAGCGGTCCGCCCGCCAGCCAGGCCGGCAGCTGTATCCCGAAAAACTGGTTCAATATCGTCCCGGTGAAATAGCCCGACCAGCCGACCGACACCGCGCTGGCCGCCACCGCATATTCAAGCACCAGCGCCCAGCCGACCGTCCAGGCGAGCAATTCGCCCATCACCGAATAGGTATAGGTATAGGCGGAACCCGCCACCGGGATCATGGCGGCAATTTCCGCGTAGCAGAGCGCGGCGACGATGCAGATCGCGCCGGCAATGGCGAAGGCGAGCATCAGGCCGGGTCCCGCCTTCTGCGCACCGGCGGAGGTGAGCACGAAAATCCCGGTCCCGATGACGCAGCCGATGCCGAACAGGGTCAGCTGGAACCAGCCCAGTGTCGGCTCGAGCGATTTCGCCTTGGCGGTCGCCAGGATGGCGTCGAGTGGCTTGACGCGCGCAAACTTCATTCAGTCAAATCCCCTTGGGTCGCGGGCGGCTCTTGCCGTCCCGTGAAATGTTGAATTGGCGAAGCCTAGACGCAAACCGCGCCCGTGCAATCCTTTTCGCGCCATTTACCGCGCCAGCATCGGCCCAAGCGGTTGCCCGGCAAAGATGTGGACGTGCAGGTGCGGGACTTCCTGATGCGCATCGCGCCCGATATTGGCGAGCAGGCGATAGCCCGGCGCAACCAGCCCGGCGGCGCGCGCCACCGCGCCGACCGCGCGGATGAACCCGGCGATCTCCGCGTCGCTCGCCCGGGCGCTGAAATCGTCCCAGCTGACGTACCGGCCCTTGGGGATCACCAGCACATGCGTCGGCGCCTGCGGGTTGATGTCGTTGAAGGCGAGCGCGTGGTCGTCCTCGTACACCCGCGTGGCCGGTATCTCGCCGCGCAGGATGCGCGCAAAGATGTTGGCGTCGTCATAGGGCTGGGTGGCATCGATCGGCATGGGCGGCGAGTCCTCGAACTTTACGCGCTGGAGCAGGCGGCGGTCACGTTCGCGCGGCCTTTTCGACCAGGCCCGACACGCCCTCGCGCCGGGCGAGCTCGGCGCGGACATCGTCGAGGCCGAGCCCCGCATCGGCAAGCAGCACGATCAGGTGGAACATCAGGTCGGCGGCTTCGGACGTCAGGGCCGCGCGATCGTCGGCAATCGCTGCGATCACGGTCTCGACCGCTTCCTCGCCGACCTTCTGCGCGATCTTCGCCCGGCCCGCGGCGTGCAGGCGCGCGACATAGGACGTCGCCGGATCACCGCTCATCCGGCTGCGGATCATCGATTCCAACAGGTTCAGGCGATCGTCCATGCGCGCGGCTTTGCCCGCTGCGCCGCGCCGGCGTCAATCCCGCTCGGTTTCCGACGCCCTGTCGCGACGAAAGCGATGCCGCAGCGCCCGGCGCGCGACCCAAAGGCCGATCGCCACGAAGCCGAACGTCGCCGCGTCCGAGGCCTCGAAGCCGTCTGCCGGGGTGGCGGCGTTCAGCGCGAACCAGAGCGCGAGCACCGGAATGGGGTGGCGAACCATGCTTGGCATGCCCGCCACCCTGCAACGCGGGCAGTTAAGGAAGCGTCAGCCCTGCGCCTTGCGGCGCCGCCCGATCCAGCGACCGGCGACCAGGCCGGCGATGCCCATGCCGAACAGCGCCATCTCCGCCGGCTCCGGCACGGCTACGGGCTTGCCGCCCGAGGACCCTCCGGTCGATCCGCCCGATGATCCGGTGCGGGGAGGATGCGAGGGCGGCTTGTCATAGGCGCTCGCGAGTCCCGCGGGCAGCGCCAGCGCGGCGACGATGATGGCGGTTTGAACGAGTGGCTTCATTGATCTCTCCCTGGTCAACGGTCCATCCGCATCATGCTTAATCAAGAACGGTGCCGATTCTCGCAAAGTCGCCGAAGCCGGGCGAAGCATTGGTTAATCGCTGCGGCTTGATTGCGTGAAGTGTAAGCTCAGCCGACAATCGGCCGTCGCACGGCGATGCCTGCGGCCGCGAGCGCGGCATGGGCGTCGCCCACCGTCGCCTCGCCGAAATGGAAGATCGACGCGGCAAGCACCGCGCTCGCATGGCCGTCGCGAATGCCGGCGACCAGATCGTCGAGCTTGCCGACCCCGCCGCTGGCGATCACCGGCACCGTCACCGCATCGGCGATCGCGCGGGTCAGCGCCAAGTCATAGCCGTCACGGGTGCCGTCGCGGTCCATCGACGTGACCAGCAGCTCGCCCGCGCCCAGGCTGGCGAGGCGCACGGCATGTTCGACCACATCGATGCCCGTCGGCTTGCGTCCGCCATGAGTGAAGACCTCCCACCCGTCGCCATTCCTTCGCGCGTCGATCGCGCCGACGACGCATTGCGCGCCGAACCGGTCGGCGATGTCGGCAACCAGTTCGGGCCTGGCAACCGCGGCGGAATTGACCGCGACCTTGTCTGCGCCCGCGAGCAGCAGGGCGCGCGCGTCCTCGGGCGCGCGCACGCCGCCGCCGACCGTCACCGGCATGAAGCAGACCTGCGCCACCCGGCGCACGACGTCGACCATCGTGCCGCGCGCCTCGTGGCTGGCGGTGATGTCGAGGAAGCAGAGCTCGTCCGCACCCGCTGCGTCATAGGCGCGCGCCTGCTCGACCGGATCGCCCGCGTCGCGCAACGCGACGAAATTGACGCCCTTGACCACGCGCCCGCCGGCGACGTCGAGACAGGGGATGACGCGCGCCCGGACGGTCATCCGGGGAACTCGACGCGTAGCAAGATCGACGAACGGATGTGGGAGCCGAAGTCAGTTGCAGTGCCGCTCATGCTCCCTGCCCCCGCGCCACCGCAATCGCCTCGGCCAGATCGAGCCGGCCGTCATAGAGCGCGCGGCCGGTGATGACGCCTTCGACGCCGTTGCCGACATGGCGGACCAGCGCGTGGATGTCGGCCATTCCCGCAACGCCGCCGCTGGCGATCACCGGAATCGACACCGCGCGGGCGAGCGCCACCGTCGCCTCGACATTGCACCCCTTGAGCAGCCCGTCGCGACCGACATCGGTGAACAGCAGGGCCGCGACGCCCGCATCCTCGAACCGCCGGGCCAGGTCGACCGCGGCGACATCGGACACGTCGGCCCAACCCTCGGTCGCGACCATGCCGTCGCGCGCATCGACACCGACGACGATCCGGCCGGGATACGCACGCGCCGCGGCTTTCACGAAATCGGGGTCCTTCAACGCAGCGGTCCCGATCACCACGCGTGCCACGCCCAGCGCCAGCCAGCGCTCGACCCCGGCCATGTCGCGGATGCCGCCGCCGAGCTGAACCTTGCCGGGGAACGCCTCGATCGCGCCTGCTACCGCTTCGCCGTTGACCGATCGTCCGGCAAAGGCGCCGTCGAGATCGACCATGTGCAGCCAGTCCGCGCCCGCTTCGGCAAACAGCCGCGCCTGGGCGGCCGGATCGTCGCCATAAACGGTCGCGCGCGCCATGTCCCCTTCGGCCAGGCGCACGACCTGCCCGCCTTTCAGGTCGATGGCGGGAAAGAGGATGAGGGGGGTCATCATTCCTCCCCGAGCTTGCTCGGGGAGGGGGACCATTCGCGCAGCGAATGGGGGAGGGGTATTCCCTCGCCGCCCGGCCCCTCCACCCCGCGCCTTTGGCGCGCGGTCCCCCTCCCCGAGCGCAGCTCGGGGAGGATCAGGTGGTTCACGGCCGCCATTCAAGAAACCTTTCCAGCAGCGCGATGCCGTAGCGCTGGCTCTTTTCCGGGTGGAACTGCACGCCCAGCACATTGTCGCGGCCGATCGCGGCGGTGACTGGCCCGCCATGATCGGTGGTTGCCACCACCTCGTCGCCGTCGAACGCGAAGCTGTGCAGGAAATAGGCTTCGCCCGGCTGGATCAGCGCGTGCGGCGCGACCGGCACGACGTCGTTCCAGCCCATATGCGGCACGCGAAGCTCAGGCGACGGCGTGAGCGCGCGCACGCGCCCGCGCACCCAGCCGAGCCCGCGATGCGCGCCGAACTCCTCGCCGATGTCGGCCATCAGCTGCATGCCGACGCATACGCCCAAAAAGGGCGCGCCGCCTTTGATGACACGCGCCTGCAGCGCGTCGATCATGCCGGGCAACGCCGCCAGCCCGTCCATGCACGCCCGGAACGCACCGACGCCGGGCAGGACGATGCGATCGGCCGCCAGCACGGCATCTGGATCGGCGGTGACCGCGACGTCGCGCGCACCCGCCGCGATCAGGGCGTTGTGGACCGAATGGAGATTGCCCGCGCCGTAATCGATCAGCGCGACGCTCACAGCGTACCTTTGGTCGACGGGATCGCGTCGGCCTTGCGTGCGTCGATCTCGACCGCCTGGCGCAGCGCGCGGGCCAGCCCCTTGAAGGCGCTTTCGGCGATGTGATGGTTGTTCTGGCCGTACAGTGTCTCGACATGCAGCGTCACGCCCGCGCTTTGCGCGAAACTGTGGAAGAAGTGCTCGAACATCTCGGTGTCCATCTCGCCCAGCCGCTTCTGGGTGAACTCGGTCTTGAAGACGAGCCAGGGTCGCCCGGAAATGTCGATCGCGACGCGGGTCAGCGTCTCGTCCATCGGCGACAGCGCGTCGCCATAGCGGCGGATGCCCTTCTTGTCGCCCAGCGCCTGCGCGACCGCCGCGCCGATCGCCAGCGCGGTATCCTCGACCGTGTGATGCTGGTCGATATGCAGGTCGCCGACCGTCTTGACCTTGAGGTCGATGAGCGAATGCCGGGAAAGCTGTTCGAGCATATGGTCGAAAAAGCCGATCCCGGTGGAAATTTCATAACTGCCCGACCCGTCGAGATCGACGGTCACGTCGATCTGCGTTTCCTGGGTCGATCGGTTGAGGGTGGCGGTGCGCATGAGGTCCACATAGCGTGCGTTCGCGCCGGTGCAATCTTGACCCACACGCTGGGACGGGTAGCTAGACGCAATGTCATCCAACGTACCCGACAGCCTGATTCCCTATGACGAGATCGTCCAGGAGGCATTGCGCGCGGTCGTCGGGCGCGTGCTGGGTTCGGTCGCCGAACAGGGCGGGCTGCCCGGTCAGCACCATTTCTACATCACCTTCAAGACCGGCGCGCCGGGCGTCGACATCCCCCAGCGGCTGACCGAGCGTTTCCCCGACGAAATGACGATCGTGCTCCAGAATCGCTTCTGGGATCTCAAGGTCGACGACGGGCGTTTTTCGGTCGGGCTCAGCTTCAACCAGGTTCCGTCGACGCTGACGATTCCGTTTTCGGCGGTGACCGGGTTCCATGATCCCGCGGTCAATTTCGAGCTGCGCTTTCACGTGTCTGACGGTCCCGAGGGCCCCGGCCCGCACGAGGAAGCGGAAAATGACGGCCCCGCGGTCAAGCCCGCCGACGACGGGTCGAACGTCGTCGCGGTGGATTTCAAGCGCAAGAAATAGGCCGGCGCGCGGCACGGCGTGCCGCCGACCCGCGCATTAGGCCTTGTGCGTTGCAACAGACGCGGGCAGCATGGTCACTCGATCCAAATCCGGCCGGCGGGAGAGCGGATGGCAGCGCGCGCAGCGTTCGACGAAATCTGGGGGACCAGCGGCCCGAACGCGCCGCGGTCCGAGCTTTCCGAACTCGCCGCATGGATGCACGAAACGCCGCCCGGCGAGCTTGAACGGCGGCTGGCGGCCGCAGAGACGATGTTCCGCCAGCTTGGCATCACCTTCGCCGTTTATGGCGATCGCGACGCATCCGAACGCATCATCCCGTTCGACATGATTCCGCGTGTCTTTCTGGCGGACGAATGGGCGCGGCTGTCGGATGGGCTGGTTCAGCGGGTCGAGGCGATCAACGCTTTCCTCGACGACATCTATGGCGCGCGGCGCATCCTGGCCGAAGGCGTGCTGCCGCCCGAGCTGATCTTCTGCAACGCCCAGTTTCGACCCGAAGTGGTCGGCATCCGCCCGCCGCGCGGCATCTGGGCGCATATCTGCGGCATCGACCTGGTGCGTACCGGCCCCGACCAGTTCTTCGTGCTGGAGGACAATGCGCGCACCCCCTCGGGCGTCTCCTACATGCTGGAAAATCGCGAGGCGATGATCCGGCTGTGCCCGGAGCTGTTCCGCAGTTTCCGGGTCGCGGCGGTCGACAGCTATCCCGACCGGCTGCTGGAAACCATGCGTTCGGTCGCGCCGCCGGGATGCAGGGGGGAACCGGCCTGCGTCGTGCTGACGCCGGGCCATTTCAACTCTGCCTATTACGAGCACAGCTTCCTGGCCGATTCGATGGGCGTCCCGCTGGTCGAGGCCGCCGACCTGATCGTCGACGACGACCGCGTGTTCATGCAGACGATCGCCGGGCCCGTGCAGGTCGACGTCATCTATCGCCGCATCGACGACGACTTTCTCGATCCACTGGTCTTCCGTCCCGATTCGATGCTGGGCGTGCCCGGCATCATGGCGGCCTATCGCGCGGGCAACGTCACGCTGCTCAACGCGCCGGGCAACGGCATCGCGGACGACAAGGCGATCTACAGCTACATGCCCGACATCGTGCGCTTTTATTCGGGGGGCGAGGCCAAGCTGCCCAATGTCGAAACCTGGCGCTGCCGCGAACCCGACGCGCTCAAATATGTGCTCGACCATCTCGACGAAGTGGTGGTCAAGCTGGTCGACGGGTCGGGCGGCTACGGCATGCTGGTCGGCCCCACCGCCAGCAAGGCGGAGATCGAGACGTTCCGCGCCGCGCTGATCGCCGAGCCGCAACGCTACATCGCCCAGCCGACACTGGCGCTGTCGACCGTGCCGACCTTTACCGATCAGGGCATCGCGCCGCGTCATGTCGACTTCCGTCCGTTCGTGCTGACCGGCAGCGGCGGGGTTCAGGTCGTGCCCGGCGGACTGACCCGCGTCGCGCTGAAACCGGGTTCGCTGGTGGTCAATTCCAGCCAGGGCGGCGGGACCAAGGACAGCTTCGTGCTGCTGCCCGATCGCGCGCCCGCCGACGCGGTCCAGGCGCAGTTCCAGTTCCAGCAGGGGGGCGGGGCGTGACCGTGCGGCGTGCGCCATGCTGATGCTGTCGCGCGCCGCGGCCTCGCTCTACTGGCTGGGGCGCTATGTCGAGCGCGCCGACTTCATCGCCCGGCTGGTCGAGGCGACGATCCGGCTCGACGCGCTGTCCGCACGGCCCGCGGGCGAGGCGGCGTGGCAGAGCGCGCTGACCGTCACCTATTGCGAGGAATCGTTCGCCGCGACCGATCACACGCTGACGCCCCAGAATGTCGCCCGCTTCCTGACGCTGGACGCCAGCCACCCCGGGTCGATCATCCGATGCCTGGAGGCCGCGCGCAACAACGCCCGCGCGGTGCGCACCGCGCTGACCCGCGACGCGTGGACCGCGATCAACCGCGCCTGGCTGATCTTTCACAACCGCTCCAGCCCCGGCGGATCGGCCGCGACGCTCAATCTGGTCGAGGCGGTCAAGGCGGAGACGCGCGGGTTCGACGGTGCGGTGACGCGGATGATGCGCAACGAGGCGACGTGGTTCATCCGCCTTGGCGCAGCGATCGAGCGCGCCGACAACACCGCGCGGCTGATCGACGTCAAATACCACCTGCTCCTGCCCGCGGGCGAGCCGGTCGGCGGCGTGATCGATCGTGACCAGTGGACGACGATCCTGCAGACGGTGTCGGCGGTGACCGCCTATCGCTGGGTCTATACCGAGGGGCTGAGGCCCGAGCTGGTCATCGACCTGCTGCTCACCCGGCGCGAGCTGCCGCGGTCGCTGGCGGCAAGCGCGGAGGAGGCGCTGGAGATGCTGAGCCTGCTCGCCAAGGAAACCGGGCTTCAGGGCGAGGCGGGGCGCATGGCGCGCGCGCGGATGAACCGGATGCAGAAGACGCGCGGGTCCGAAGTGATCCTGAGCGGCCTTCACGAGTATCTCGAAAACTTCATCCGCGAAAACGACCTGATCGGCGACGCGATCGCGCGGCAGTTCCGGTTTCCCTGATGCGCCTGTCGCTCGCCCACCACAGCGTCCGCCGCTTCGACCAGCCGCAGAACCGGCTGATCCAGCTGCTGCGGCTGATGCCGGGCGATACCGACCACCAATCGGTCGTGGCCTGGCATCTCGACGTCAGCTGCGATGCGCGCCTGCGTCACGGTATCGACGGTTTCGGCAATCAGGTGACGATGCTCTATGCGACCGGGCCGGTCGACGCGGTCGAGCTGACCGTCACCGGCGACGTGCTGACGACGCCGTTCTCGGGCGCGGTGACCGGATCGGCCGAGCCGCTCCCGCCGATCTTCTATCTGCGCACGACGGAGGCGACGCGCTGCACCGCGCGGCTGGGCGAACTTGCCCGCGATCTGGCGGGCGAAGGCGACCCGCTCGATCGTGCGTACCGCCTGAATGGTGCGATCCATGCCGGATTCACCTTCGCGGCGGTCGACGGGCGCGCCCACGCGCGTCCCGCCAGCGAAACGGTCGAAGGCATGAGCGGAAGCACGCGGGAGGCGGCGCAGCTCTTCATCGCCGCGGCAATCTGCCTGGGCCTGCCCGCGCGCTTCGTGTCGGGCTATCGCGCGATCGGCGGTGGCGGCGCGACGTTGTACCCCCATGCCTGGGCGGAGGCGCATGTCGCCGGCATCGGCTGGATCGGCTTCGACCCGGAAGCCGGCGAGTCACCCGCCGAGACGCATGTTCGCGGCGCGATCGGCCTCGATGCCCATGGCGCGGCCTTCATCGCGGAGGCGCGCAGCGGCGATCATGGCACTGCCAGCGATGTGGAGCTTACCGAAGGCGACGTGGACGGCCAGGGCTGAACGACTGCGGCGATGCCGCGCGCGACTCAGGCCGGCTGGTGGGCGCGCGGCTGCACGGCGGGATCGACCGGATCGTTGAGCGCCATCCAGCCCATCGGGCCCAGCGTCTCGAGCGGACGGAAGCGCGCCTTGTACGCCATGCGCTGCGACCCCTTCACCCAATAGCCCAGATACACATAGGGCAGGCCGGCCGCACGGGCACGCAGGATGTGGTCGAGGATGATGTAATTGCCCAGCCCCTGGCGCCGTTCGTCGTCGGCCAGGAAGAAGCTGTAGATCATCGACAGCCCGTCGCCCTGCTGGTCGGTGATGCACGCGCCGACCAGCCGGCCCGGCGTGCCGCCCACGGGCGGCTCGCGATATTCGATGACGAAGCTGCGGACCGGGCTCTGTTCGACCATGTCGGCATAATCATGCTCGTCCATCTGGGTCATGCCGCCGCCGGGGTGGCGCGCCGACAGATAACGGCGCAGCAACTCGAACTGCTCGCCGGTCGCCCATGGGCGGCAGGCGGTGACTTCCAGATCGCCGTGACGCTTGAGCAGCTTGCGCTGGGTGGCATTGGGCTTGAACTGGCCGGTGACGACGCGGACCGAGACACAGGCGGAACAGCCCGCACAGGACGGACGATAGGCGACCGACTGGCTGCGGCGGAAGCCGATCCGGCCGAGCGCGTCGTTCAGTTCGCCGGCGTGCGGTCCGTTCAGCTCGGTGAAGACCTTTCGCTCCTGCCGGCCCGGCAGATAGGGGCAGGGCGTCGGGCTGGTCACGAAAAACCGGGGAAATCTGAACGGTGCGCTCACCCGTCAACCCTTCTGCTCAACCCCGGACGATGCCGGGCCTGCTACGCGTCGAAAGCGAATATGCGGTGAACAAAGCTTCGTGAAAAGCGTGTTTACCAATAATGATGGTTAACGCGCCCGCCGCACCCGTCCACGCGGTACCGGGGCCGAGGTCGACGCCTTCGGTTTCGCGATATTGCGCCTTATCACCCGGTAAGCAGTTTTCGTAAGCTGCGGTTACCGACGATTGCGGCTATGTATCCGTGCAGCTGCACCCCGGGGGGTCAGCATCGCAAGCCCGTGTCGAATCACGCTTTTTGTGAGGGGTCATATGCCGATGTCGGTTTCCGGGGGCGCGCGTCGCGCCGCATTTCGCCTGCGCTTGTCCTTCGCGCCTGTCCTCCTTGCATGCCTGGTGGCCGGCTGCTTCGAGGAGGGCGATCCGGGCGTCCTCACGACCGTCGTCGAGACACCCCAGGGCACACGTCAGGTCAGCTTCCGGACCGATGGCGAGACGACGCCCGACGATTATGCAGCAGCACTCGCGATGTGGCGCAAGGTGCGGGAGAAGGACAGCTGCGTCGCGTGTCACGGTGCCGACTTCTTCGACCTCGCCCGGATCGGGACGAGCGATTCCGAGATCGTCCGCCGCGCGATGATCGACGGCGCCAGTGAAGTCGAGGCGCGGGCGCTGGTACGCGGCGTCAAGTTCGTGCGCACCCAGTTCAGTCTGCCCGCCGAGAACCCCCGCACATTCCGCCTGCTCCAGCCCGGGGGTGCGGTGCTGCCCGGCGCGACCAGTGCCGAACGCGACCTCGCGCTCGCCGGCGAGCTGGCCCGCTTCATGCCGGTGACGACCGGTGCCGCGCCGGTCCGCACGCTGGCCGACGCCCATCGCGCCCGCGACGAATTCCTGGCGATCGACTTCGACAAGCTCCGGGTCGGTGTGCCGTTCCCGCTGTGGTCCGCCGACATCGCGCATGGCCCCGGCGAAGGCACGATGGACGACTGGATTTCAGACGTGCCGCGCATCGCCATCCCCGCGCGCGCGGCCGAATGGGAGGCGCTTCAGAACGCGTATCTCGCCGACCCGAGCGACTTCAATTTCTGGAAACTCTATTTCGGCGTCGAGACGCTGACCCAGCCCTTTGCGGGGCTCAATCCTTACGATCCGGCCGATCGCTGGCGCGTCGAGCGGATCAGCGCGCTCAAATACCGCAACGCGCTGATCGGCCAGCACTTGATGCGCAGCCAGGCGATGGGACGCACGACGTTCATGCGCGGCCAGATTGCCTTTGCCTATCTCGCCAAGGAGGCACCATTCCGCGCGGCCTTTGCCGGCAAGCGCGCCACGCTGCCGGACAGCGGCAACGGCCGTCTGCCCGAGATGCTGCCCAACACCATCTGGGAACTGGGCGACACCGCGCGCTTCGGCTTCGACCCGTCGGAGGCGAGCCGGGGGCTACCGGGCAATGTCGGCGGCAAGGATGCGATGCGCGACCGGTTGCGCCTGCTCGGCTTTCCCCAGTTCGTCATCGACAGCGTCCGTCCCGATGCGACCTTGCGCGACGAAACCGATGCGATGCAGCTCAGCTGGTTCATGCTCGGCCTGCGTTTCGATCCGGCGCTGCAGCGCGTCAACGGCTCAAATTCGACCAAGGTCGGCGAGTATCTGCTGAGCCAGCTGACCTTCAACGACTATTTCCTGCATCGCACCTTCCAGACCGGCCTCAGGCTCGTCACCCGCAGCTACCATCCCGATGCCGACCCCAAGGGGGCGACGCAGCCGTTCAACCTCAAGTTCAACTACTTCACCGCGTATAACCGCCACGTGCCGACCCGCTGGAACCGCAAGGACAATCAGGCGCTGTCGGCGACGGTGCGCGACGCGCAGCTCGCCGAATACAAGCGGATCACCGCCAACTTCTTCCGCATGAGCCTGTTGCTGCATGAGGAAGCGCTCGATCGCGGCCAGATCAAACCCTATGGCGTGTCGAACCAGGATGGCGATTATCAGGTGCTGAAGCAGTTCTTCGACTATGCCGGCCAGCCCGGCTATGCCGAGGACATCGCGCTGATCCGCCGCGTCGCCGCGAAATCAGGGACGCCGCTGAACTTCTGAGCCCGGTCAGGCCAGCTCGACCTGGCTGACCTCGTAATTGGCCAGCCTGAGCGCGTCGATCAGCCGGTCGAGATGCGCACGGTCGCGCGTCTCGCATTCGATGTCGGTGATCAGGCCCTTGGCCGGCAGCGTGGTGAACACCCGCTGGTGATAGACCTCGATGATGTTGACGCCCTGCTCGTGAAAGGTCCGCGCAACCTGATAGAGCGCGCCCGGCCTGTCCTGCAGCCGCACGCGCAGCCGGGCGAGCCGGCCCGACCGGGCCAGGTCGCGCAGCAGGACGTTGGCGAGGAGGCGCGTGTCGATGTTGCCGCCGCACAGCACGATACCGACCGTCCGCCCGGCAAAGCGGCCGGGGCGGGCGAGCAGCGCGGCGAGCCCGGCGGCACCCGCGCCCTCGACGACCGTCTTCTCGATCTGGACGAGCAGGCTGACCGCTTCCTCCAGATGGCGTTCGCCGACCAGCAGCACGTCGTCGACCAGCGCCTCGACCATCCGCGCGGTCAGCGTGCCCGGTTCCTTGACCGCGATGCCCTCGGCCAGCGTATCGCCCGCGCAGGGCAGGGTGGTGCCGTTCAGGCGGTTGTACATCGACGGGAACAGCTCGGCCTCGACGCCGACCACCTCGATCGGTCGGCCCGCGGCGCGCGCGACGGTCGCCATGCCCGAAATCAGCCCGCCGCCGCCGATCGGCACGACCAGCGTGTCGATGTCGGGCGCGTCCTCCAGCATTTCGATCGCGACGGTGCCCTGGCCCGCAATCACCCGCGCATCGTCAAAGGGGTGGACGAAGGTATAGCCGCGCTCGGCCTCCAGCTTGCGGCTGTGCGCATAGGCGGCGTCGAACGTCTCGCCCTCCAGCACGATCGTCGCGCCATGGCCCTCGGTCTGGGTCACCTTCACCGTCGGCGTCGGCTTGGGCATGACGATCGTCGCCGGAATGCCCAGCCGGCTGGCGTGATAGGCCAGGCCCTGGGCATGATTGCCCGCCGACGCGGCGATCACGCCCTTGGCGCGCTGCGTCTCGGTGAGCTGGAGCAGCGTGTTGAGCGCGCCGCGTTCCTTATAGGCGGCGGTGAACTGAAGGTTTTCGAACTTCAGATAGACGGTAGCGCCCGTCAGCTCCGACAGCGTGCGCGAAATCAGCGTCGGGGTCCGCACGATCGCGTCGACGATTCGCGCATGCGCGGTGCGGACATCGTCGATCGATACGGGCAGCGGCGCGGCGGCTGCGGCGGACGTGGGTTGGGTAGCCATAGACCATGGCACCTAACCCATCTGGCGCGGGCACGGAACACCGCTTATGCGGGCAGCCTATGGCAAAAATCGCATTTATCGGCGTGGGCGTGATGGGCGGGCCGATGGCCGGGCACCTGGCGGCCGCCGGGCACGAGGTGACCGTCTATAACCGCACCCGCGCGCGTGCCGAGGCGTGGGTGACCCGGCATGGCGGCGCGGTCGCCGCCACCCCGGCGCAAGCGGCGACGGACCGGGACGCGGTCATCACCTGCGTCGGGAACGACGACGATCTGGCGGCGGTGACTCTCGGGTCGGACGGCGCGTTCGATGCGATGCGCGCGGGCGCGGTATTCATCGATCATACCACGGTGTCCGCCGACATCGCCCGGCGACTGGCGGCGGAGGCCGAAGCGCGCGGACTGCACGCGGTCGATGCGCCTGTTTCGGGGGGGCAGGCAGGCGCGGAAAACGGCAAGCTGTCGATCATGTGCGGCGGCACGGCGGCGGCGATGGCCGCGGCGGAGCCGGTCATGTCGGCCTATGCCGCGCGCATCGTCCATGTCGGCGCGGCGGGCGCGGGCCAGACGACGAAGATGGTCAACCAGATCGCGATCGCCGGCGTGCTTCAGGGCCTGGCCGAAGCACTGCGCTTTGCCCAGAAATCGGGCCTCGACCTCGACCGCGTGTTTGAAGCGGTCTCGGGCGGCGCGGCGCAGAGCTGGCAGATGGTGAATCGCTGGCAGTCGATGGCCGAGGACCGCTTCGACTTCGGTTTCGCGATCGACTGGATGCGGAAGGACCTGGGCCTCGCCCTCGACGAGGCGCGTCGCAACGGCGCGACATTGCCGATGACCGCAATGGTCGATCAATTCTATGCGGAGGTACAGGCGATGGGCGGCAATCGGCAGGATACGAGCGCGCTGGTGCGCAGGATCGCGAAATGAGGCGCTGGCTGCGCCCCTTCGCCGCGCTGCTCGCGCTGGTCGCCGCGCCCGTCGCGCTGGCCGATGCGTTGGTCGACAATGTCAACGGCGTCGCGCTCGACACCGAAGGCCGGGTGGTCCGCTTTACCGGCATCCTGATCGACCGCGAGGGCAAGGTGACGCGGCTGCTGCGCGAAGGTGAAAAGCGGCCCGCGCGCCCCGACTGGCGCACCGACATGAAGGGGCGCTTCGTCATGCCCGGCATGATCGACGCGCACGGTCATGTCATGGGGCTCGGGTTCCAGGCGGGGTCGCTCGACCTGAGCGGCACCGCCAGCCTCGAGGAGGCAAAGGCGAAGATCGTGGCCTATGCCGCGGCCAATCCCAATCGCCCGTGGATCATCGGGCGCGGCTGGAATCAGGAACGCTGGGGGCTGGGCCGCTTTCCGACGGCGGCCGATCTGGATGCGATCGTGCCCGGTCGCCCGGTCTGGCTGGAGCGCGTCGACGGCCATGCCGGCTGGGCGAACAGCGCGGCGATGAAGGCGGCCGGGATCACCCCGCGCACGGCCGCGCCCAACGGCGGAAGAATTGAAAAGGACGCGAAGGGCCAGCCGACCGGCATCTTCGTCGACGCGGCGTCGCAGCTGATCGACGACAAGGTGCCGGCCCCCACCCCGCGCGAGCGCAACCAGGCGTTCCTGGATGCCCAGCGCATCCTGCTGTCCAACGGCATCACCGCCACCGCCGACATGGGCACCAGCGTCGACGACTGGCTGACCTATCGCCGCATGGGCGACCAGGGCCTGCTGCGCGTGCGCATCATGGCCTATTCCGCCGGCATCGAGCCCGCGCTCCGCGTCGGCGGCAACGGCCCGACGCCGTGGCTTTACGCCGACAGGCTGCGCATGGGCGGGATCAAGCTCTATGTCGACGGCGCGCTCGGCTCGCGCGGCGCGCTGCTCAAGGCACCTTATGCCGACGCCCCGGGACAGCAGGGGCTGGCGATCACCAGCGATACCCAGCTGCGCAACCTGATGAGCCGGGGCACGATGGATGGGTTCCAGATCGCGATCCACGCGATCGGCGACCGCGCCAATGCCGGGGTGCTCGACGCGATCGAGGAACTGGCCGGGTCCTATCCCGGCGACCGGCGCTGGCGGATCGAGCATGCCCAGATCGTCGACCCGGCCGACCTCCCGCGGTTCGGTCGCCACGGCACGATCGCGTCGATGCAGCCGGTGCATCAGACCAGCGATCGCACGATGGCGGAGGCGCGACTGGGCGAGGGGCGGCTGGGCGGTGCCTATGCGTGGAAATCGATGCTCGGGGTCGGATCGCGCCTCGCCTTCGGTTCCGACTATCCGGTCGAACATCCCAACCCGTTCGTAGGCTGGGCGGCCGCCTTCACCCGCCAGGACGAGAAGGGTGAGCCGATCGGCGGCTGGCGCGCGGAGGAAGCGGTGACGCGCGAGCAGGCGTGGCGCGCCTTTTCGATCGACGCGGCCTATGCGGGCTTTGCCGAAACGCGCTTCGGCACGCTGGCACCGGGGCTGCGCGCCGACTTCATCGTCGTCGATCGCGATCCGGTGACCGCCGACGCGGCGGCGTTGCGCCAGCTCCAGGTGCTCGAAACCTGGGTCGGTGGCGAACAGGTTTGGAAGCGCGGCGATCCGGTCATGGACTCGGCCGGGGCGGCTGCGCGCTGATCCGCCCTACGGCGCGTCCAGCGCCGTTCGGCACACGTCGTCGAGTCCGATGCTGGTCAACAGCGCCAGCCCCTCGATCGTCACGAGCAGCTTCGCGCCCTCGATCGCGCGGGCCTCGGGCGTCGGGGAGTCGAGCTGCGCCGTTCCCCATTCCAGGAAGCCGCGCCCGATCTGTTCGCCGACCGCGCGGAACACCGGGTCGCCCAGCGCCGACAGGCTCGCAAGTTCGAGCCACAGCCGCATGTACGGCCACGCCTGCGGGTTGAGCAGCGACGTGCTCAGTTCCCTGACCAGGATGGCGTAGGGCCGGGGTTCGGGCGCGCGCTGCGCCTCCATCATCGCCACCAGCCGCGCGGCGATCACCTCCAGCGTCGCGCCGACCAGTTCGGTCTTGTCGCGGAAATAATAGAGCAGCATCCGGTCGCTCGTGCCGACCGCGCGGGCCATTGCGCGCAGGCTCGATCCGGACAGGCCCGCCGCCAGCATGTGGTCCGCCAGCTTCTCCAGGATCTCGGCGCGACGAAGGTCGGGCTTGGTCGCGGATTGAGTCGATGCATGCGCCATGATTCAGGTTTGCATCATCCGCAGAGATTTGAAAGATTTATGTCCAGCGCGCGGATCGATGGCCGGGCGTCGCCATTTGACCGATCGTGGCGGCGGGCTAAGAGGGGCGGCATGACCCCTTCGTCCTGCGCGCACGCGGCGCTTCGCCTCATCGCCCTTGCGGCTGTCGGTCTGTCGGTCGGCTGTGACCGCGCCGCGCCCGACGACGTTCCGGCGGATAACGTGTCGGCGAATGTCGCATCGCCGGCACCGCCCACCGCGCCGGACTCCCGGGAGCCGGCGGGCGACCCCGGCACCGCCGCGACGATTCCCACGCCTTATCTCGGCACATGGGATCGCGATGCGTCGGCCTGCGCCGCACCCTTCAGCGAGATGCGGTTGGTGATCGATTCGGCACGGCTGCGCTTCTACGAAAGCGTGGCGGAGGTTCAGCGCGTGACCCCGGTGGCGGCCGGCGGCGGCATCGACGTCGCGGCAGTTGTCAGCGGCGAGGGGATGACCAACGAAACCACCTATCGCCTCGCGCGCGGGGCGGGCGACGTGCTGACCGTCACGGTCGACGACGTGCGCACGCCGCGCGTGCGCTGCGGCTAGGGCGTCGATCCACTCCCGATTGCGAGCATCCTTTCCATGACCACCGTCTACGGCATCAAGAACTGCGACACGATGAAGAAGGCGCGCGCCTGGCTCGATTCCGCCGGCGTCACCTATGATTTCCACGACTACAAGTCGCGGGGTATCGACGCGGCGAAGCTGCGCGAGTGGACGCGGCAGGCCGGCTGGGAGCGGCTGATCAACCGGTCCGGCACCACCTTTCGCAAGCTGCCCGAGGGCGAGCGGCAGGGGCTGGACGAGGCGCGCGCGATCGCGCTGATGGTCGCGCAACCCTCGATGATCCGCCGCCCGATCGTCGAACATGCCGGCCATCTCGTGATCGGGTTCGATCCGGACCAATATGCGGCGCAATTTGGATGAAACTGCGCTAAACGCCCTCGTGGGAACGAACGATGAGGGGGCTCATATGGTGGGGGACGCGCGGGCGAAGCTGCCGACCTGGTACTGGACGGCGGCGATTTTGATCACCTTGTGGGGTGCGACGGGCATCCTTGCATTCTACATGGACGTGGCGATGAGCGATGCGGCGCGCGCGGCGCTGCCCGACTACGACCGCCAGCTGCTTGCCCAGCGGCCGCGCTGGGTGACCTGGCTGTACGGCCTGGCGACCTGGGGCGGATTTTTCGGCGGGCTGGCGCTGCTCGCGCGGCGGCGGCTCGCGACCTATTTCTTCGCGCTGTCGCTGATCGCGGCGATCGTCCAGTTCGCCTGGGTGTTCGGCGCGACCGATCTGATCGCGGTCAAGGGCGCGGCGGCGACGGTGCCGTTTCCGATCTTCATCATCGTTGTCGCGGTGGTCCAGCTGTGGCTGGCGCGCACGGCGGCCGGGCGGGGCTGGCTGCGCTGAGCGCGGTCACGGCCGGGGTGGCGCTTCCTCGCGCATCGGGCTAACAGCGGGGCACATGTCGACCACCTTCACGCTTGATACCGCGACCAGCCGCGCCAATCCGACGCCGGCGCCGATGAAGCGGCTGACCGTGCCGGCGATCCGCGCGCGCAAGGCGGACGGCACGACTGCCGAGCCGGTGGTGATGCTGACCGCCTATACGGTGCGGATGGCGCAGCTGCTCGATCCGCACTGCGACATGCTGCTCGTCGGCGACAGTCTGGGCCAGGTGGTCTACGGCCTGCCGTCGACGGTGCCCGTCACGCTGGAGATGATGGCGGCGCACGGTGCCGCGGTGGTGCGCGGCAGCTATCATGCGCTGGTCGTCATCGACATGCCGTTCGGCAGCTACGAAGCCTCCCCCGAACAGGCGTTTGCAAGCGCATCGCGGCTGATGAAGGAAACGGGCGCCGCGGCAGTGAAGCTGGAGGGCGGCGTCGCGATGGCGCCGACGGTGCGCTTCCTGTCGGAACGGGGCGTGCCGGTCATGGGTCATGTCGGCCTGACACCCCAGGCGGTCAACCTGCTCGGCGGCTATGGCGCGCGCGGGCGCAGCCAGGCCGAAGCCGACAAGATCGTCGGCGACGCACGCGCCATAGCCGATGCCGGCGCCTTCGCTATGGTCATAGAGGGTGTGATGGAGCCGATCGCGATCGACATCACCCGCGCGGTTGCCTGTCCCACCATCGGCATCGGCGCGTCGGCGCAGTGCGACGGCCAGGTGCTGGTGGCGGAGGACATGCTGGGCCTGTTCGAGCGGACACCCCGCTTCGTCAAACGCTTTGACGACCTCGCCGGCCGCATTTCTGCCGCGGTTGAAACCTATGCCGCCGACGTGCGGGCACGGCGCTTTCCCGGCGCGGAACAAATCTACGTCCCCAAGGGCTGAGCCACCTTGTCTTCGCCCGCTTTGCTTTGCGATTTGGCGCGGCTAATGTCCGCCACCTTTTGACCGACCCCACCCGACGGAGCCCGAACTTGGCGTTACCCCCTGAGACCAGCGACGCATTCCTCCGCGAGGTGGATGAGGAGCTGCGCCGTGACCAGATGATCGGCCTGTGGCGGCGCTGGGGCATCGCCATCGTCGGCATCGTCCTGGTCGCGCTCGCCGCGTTCGGCGGCTGGCTTTACTGGCAGCACCGCCAGGCCGAAGCTGCCGGCGCGGAGGGTGAGCGTTTCAGCCGTGCACTGGAGGCGCTGGGCGCGGAGAAACCGGCCGAAGCGCAGCCGATCCTCGCCGAACTCGCCAAGTCGGACCGGCCGGGGTATCGCGCGTCGGCGCTGTTCACCGAAGCCGACATCCTGCTGACCAAGGACGACCTGAAGGGTGCGGCCGCCAAGTTCGCTCAGGTCGCCAAGGACGAAGGCGTTGCCAAGCCCTTTCGCGACCTGGCGTTAATCCGCCAGACATCGGCCGAATACGATATGCTGGCGCCCCAGGCGGTGATCGATCGGCTGCGCGGCCTGGCGGTAAAGGACAGCCCGTGGTTCGGGACTGCGGGCGAAATGGTCGCCGTCGCCTATCTGCGGCTCAACCAGCCGGGACCGGCGGGCAAGCTGTTCGGCCAGATCGCGCAGACCGAGCGCGTGCCGGCGACGATCCGCCAGCGCGCGGTGCAGATGGCGGGCGTGCTGGGCGTCGATGCGATTGATCAGACGCCGGCGGCGTCCAAGGCCGCAGCGGCGCAAGGTGAGGAAAAGAATACCCAATGAAGTCAACCGTACGGGCCACCACGGCGATCGTCCTGCTCGCGGCGCTCAGCGCGTGCGGCGTGTTCAAGGGCGGGCCGAAGCGCACCCCGGTGGTCGGCCAGCGCGTGCCGATCCTGGTCACCGAAAACGAAATCAAGGCCGATCCGACGATCGCGTCGATCCAGGTCATTCCCCCCGTCCCGGTCGCCAACCCGACCTGGACGCAGCCGGGCGGCAATGCGGCGAAATCGATGGGTCATCTCGGGCTCGGCGATCCGATCGCGCCGGCCTGGTCGGTGCGGATTCCCGGCGGCACCACGCGCGTGCGGCTGGCTGCGTCGCCGGTGGTGGCGGACGGTCGCATCTACCTGATCGACAGCAACGCGACGGTCCATGCGCTGTCGGCGGACAATGGCGCCACGCTGTGGAAGCGGGCGACCGCGGGCGACGAAAATCGTGGCGCACGCTTTGGCGGCGGGGTCAGCATTGAGGGGAACCGCGTGTTCGCCGCCAACGGGCTGGGCGATGTCGTCGCGCTGAATGCCGACGACGGCGCGGAATTGTGGCGCGCAAAGCCCGGCGGGCCGCTGCGCGGTTCGCCGACGCTGGCGAGCGGCAACCTCTATGTGCTGAGCCAGGACAACCAGCTCTTCGCGCTGTCTCAGGCCGACGGGTCGGTGCTGTGGTCGCAATCCGGGTCGATCGAGCCGCAGGGCGTGTTCGGGGTGGCGGCGCCCGCCTATGCGCAGGGCACCGTCGTCGCGGGCTATTCGTCCGGCGAACTCAACGCCTATCGCTATGAAAATGGCCGTTCGGTGTGGGCCGACACGCTGTCGCGCACGAGCATCACGACGTCGGTTTCGGCGCTGGCCGATATCGATGCCGAACCCGTGATCGATCAGGGCCGCGTCTATGCCGTCGGCGAGGGCGGGCGGATGGTTGCGGTCGAGGTGGTGAGCGGCCAGCGGTTGTGGGAGCAGAATCTGGGCGGGGTCGCGACCCCGTGGCTGGCCGGCGAATGGCTGTTCGTGGTGACCGACGACGCCCGGCTGGTCTGCATCGCGCGCGCCAGCGGCAAGATCCGCTGGATCAGCCAGCTGCCGCGCTACCGCAAGGAAAAGAGCAAGAAGGGGCCGATCACCTGGCGTGGTCCGGTGCTCGCGGGCGGCCGATTGCTGCTGGTCAATTCCCAAGGCGACATCGTGTCCGCCGCGGTAACGGACGGCAGCATCACCACGACGATGAAGCGCGCAGTCGGGCCGACCACCCTGTCGCCGGTGGTCGCCAACAACATGCTCCTCATCCTCGATGACAGCGGTCGGTTGACCGCGTTCCGCTGAGCGGGGCGGGGGCGCGCGCCATGCCGATGAGCTTACCCGTGGTCGCCATCATCGGCAGGCCCAATGTCGGCAAGTCGACGCTGTTCAACCGTCTGGTCGGCAAGCGGCTGGCGCTGGTCGACGATCAGCCCGGCGTCACGCGCGACCGGCGCGAGGGCGAAGCCAATCTGCTCGGCCTCGAATTCCTGGTGATGGATACCGCCGGTTACGAGGACGAGGACGCCGCCACGCTGCCCGGCCGCATGCGCGCCCAGACCGAGGCGGCGGTCCGCGACGCCGATGTCGCCCTGTTCATGGTCGATGCACGGGCGGGGGTGACGCCGCTCGATGCCGAAATCGCACGCTGGTTGCGCACCGCCGATACCCCGATCGTGCTGGTCGCCAACAAGGCCGAAGGGCGCGCCGGGGAACCGGGCATCTACGAAGCGATGGCGCTCGGGCTCGGCGATCCCATCCCGTTGTCGGCCGAACATGGCGAGGGCGTCGTCGACCTGTTCGAGGCGCTGCGCCCCTATGTCGAGCTTCCCGAGGATGTCGATGCCGCGCCGGTCGACCCGGAGTCGCCCGATGCCCCGCTCAAGCTCGCGATCGTCGGCCGGCCCAATGCGGGCAAGTCGACGCTGATCAACAAGCTGCTCGGCCAGGACCGGCTGATCACCGGGCCGGAGGCGGGGATCACCCGCGATTCGATCGCGGTCGACTGGCAATGGACCGATGGCGACGGCCAGCCGCGCGCGGTGCGGCTGATCGATACCGCCGGGATGCGCAAGCGCGCCAAGGTGCAGGAGAAGCTGGAGAAGCTGTCGGTCGCTGACGCGCTGCGCGCGATCGACTTCGCCGAGGTCGTCGTCCTGCTGCTCGATGCGACCAAGGGGCTCGAGGTCCAGGACCTCAAGATCGCCGACCGCGCCCTGCAGGAGGGCCGCGCGCTCATCATCGCGCTCAACAAATGGGATGTCGCGGAAAACCCCTCCAGCCTGTTCAACGGCGTCAAGGGCGCGCTGGACGAGGGGTTGGCACAGGTAAAGGGCGTGCCGCTGCTGACCGTTTCGGGCGCGACGGGCAAGGGGCTCGATACGCTGATCCGCGTCGGCTTCGAAACGCGCGAGGCGTGGTCGCGCCGCGTGTCGACCGGGGCGCTCAACCGCTGGTTCGAGCGTGCGATCGAAACCAATCCGCCGCCCGCGCCTGGCGGCAAACGGATCAAACCGCGCTACATCACCCAGAACAACACGCGCCCGCCCAGCTTCGTGCTGTTCGGTACGCGCGTCGACCTGTTGCCCGAAAGCTATCGCCGCTACCTGATCAACGGCATCCGGCGCGAGTTCGATTTCGGTGCGGTGCCGGTGCGCCTCAACCTGCGCGCGTCCAAGAATCCGTTCGACCACGGATGACGCGGATCGACGCGCGGGGCCTGCGTTGTCCGTGGCCGGCGATCCGGCTCGCGCGTGCGCTCCGCGACGGCGCTGCGCTGCCCATTCACCTCATCGCCGACGATCCCGCCGCCGCTGCCGAGGTCGCAGCAGCGGCGGCGCATGCGGGGTTGCACCTCGAACATCCTGACGACCATGTGTTTATCCTGACGCAAGGGCGCTGACATCAACATCCTGTTTACCGGTTTCCGATAAGCCCGGGACGGGGTGCCAGACGGCGTTTTGGAGATCGTTATGAACGGGTCGGAGGGGGCTGCGCTGGTCGACTGGACCGCGTTTGCACAAGCGCGGACCGAGCTGGGTGCCAGCTTCGTGCGCATCCTCGGCTATTTTCGTGAAGACGGCGTCAAGTCGGTGGCGGCGATCGAGCACGCGATGCGCAACCAGAACGCCACCGCGATGGTCATTCCCGCGCACACCCTGAAGGGCGAATCGCGTCAGTTCGGCGCGGAGCCGCTGTCGGAGCTTGCGGAGACGATCGAGATGATCGCGCGCGCCTGCGTCGAGCGCCAGGACGCGCCGACCGAGGCGCTGCAATATGTCGTCCAGCTGCGCCCGCTGTTTGAAAAGACGCTGAACATGCTGGAGGCGGAAGCCAATCCGCTGGTCGCGCGCCGTCCGCAATTCGGGCGCCGCGCCGCGTTGTAAGCGCGCGGGTATCGTAGCGACCCGTTCAACCCGAAACGCCCGAGCCGAATCGTCGGTGGAAATCTCCGGGTTACCCTTGGGCTCGACCCGGGGTCCCGCAATTTCTTGCGTCGGATCAGGCAGCGAGACCCCGGATCAAGCCCGGGGTGACGGCGGGAAAATGGTCGTGCGCGGCGACGATGGTCAGTCCTCCTCCTTTTCGGGCCTGGAGTTGAGCTGGATATAGTTTTCCAGCCCCATCCGTTCGATCATCTCAAACTGACGTTCGAGCGTGTCGACATGCTCCTCTTCGCTGTCCAGGATCCTGCGGAACAGGTCGCGGCTGACATAGTCGCGAACCGCCTCGCTATGCGCGATCGCGTCGCGCAGCGTGACGAGCGCATCGTGCTCGAGCGCCAGATCGGCTTTGAGCACCTCCTCGACCGTCTCGCCGATGCGCAGCCGGCCGAGCAGCTGGAAATTGGGCAGGCCGTCGAGGAACAGGATGCGTTCCGACACCCAGTCGGCATGCTTCATTTCATCGATCGATTCGTGCCGTTCGAATTCGGCCAGGCGGCGGACGCCCCAGTGATCGAGCAGGCGGTAGTGCAACCAATATTGGTTGATCGCCGTCAGCTCGTTCTTGAGCACCTGATTGAGATATTCGATGACGCCTTCGTCGCCCTTCATGGAACCGGTCCTCGATCGTTTCGACGGTGAGTCTACGCGCGCAGGCGGCTGGGGAACAGGCTAAAAATCGCAGATTTGCGGCACTTTCGCGCAAATGCGAGTGTCAAGCAGTCGCGCGTTCGGCCTCGATGATGCTGCGCGCGAACGGGACGCATTGGCCGCATTTCGCCTGGCGCCCGAGCGCACGATAGGCCTGCGCCGCGCTCATCGCGCCGCCGCGTACCGCATCACGCAGCTCGCGTTCCCGAATTGCATTGCAGACGCAGACGACCATGGCGCTCTCTTGCTTCGACGAAGTATATGTAGAGCTAATGAGACTGGCTCGCAACGTCTATTGCATCGCGTTCGCAAAAATCTGGTCAGGCCGGGCTGGGGCGCTGCATCGGCTGAAGCTGGAGCCGCGTGAGCGACCGCCACATCCATTCGAGCGGCCCGTACTGGAAGCGATCGAGCCACGGCTTGGACCAGGCCAGCATCAGCGCCCACATTCCCAGCATGGGCAGGTAGAGCGTCGCCCGGCTCAGTTCGCCGTACAGCCCGAATCCATAGCCGTAGAACAGCGTCGTCATCAGGATCGATGTCATCAGATAGTTGGTGAACGCCATCCGCCCGGTCGCCGCGATCCGTTCGACCCACGCGCCGCCGTTGCGGGTGGCCAGGATGATCAGCGCCGCCCAGCCGACGATCATCAACGGCCGCACCGGCGTCGCCAACGCCATCACGCCCAGCGTCACGCTCAGGATCGAGAAATTCGCCGCGACCATCATCGCGGCGATCGCGGCATAGGCGGGGATGCCGATCCCGAAACCGATCGCCAGCCACTTGCGATAGCGTGCCAGCGGCCACGCGCCGGTCAGCATGCCCGATCGCAGCGCGGCCATGCCGAACAACATATAGGCGAGCGTCTCCCACCCGACAAACAGCACGGTGTTGATCGGCGTGCCGGCATGCTTGGCGACCCGCTTGGCAAGAATGTCGGCATAGGTGCCGCGATAATTGGCCAGGTCGGCCGCGATATAGTCGGCGGGAGGCACGCCGAACCCCTTCTCGAACCCCGCCAGCGCCTTCGCCATTTCGGCTGGCGCGCCCGGCTGCTGCGCGGCGAAGATGAAGGCGGGAAGCGACCCCGTCACCAGCATCTCGACCACGATCAACCCGATACCGACCGCGATCATCCGGCGGACCGACAGGTTGCGCATCAGATACGCGATCGACCCCATGATCGCATAGTGATGGAGGATGTCGCCCCACCAGATCAGATACAGGTGGGCGAGGCCGAAGACGAACAGCCAGAACATCCGGGCGAAGTGGATCCGCGCCGGGCTTTCGCCCTTTGCGGTCGCCCGATCGATCACCAGCAGCATTGAAGCGCCGAACAGGAACGAGAACAGCCCGCGCATCTTGCCGTCGAACAGCACGAAATTGAACAGATAGGCGACGAGGTCGATGCCGGTCGCGCCGCCATAGGCGCGCGGATTCATATAGGCGGTGTCGACCATCGACATGCCGACGATGTTCATGGTCAGGATGCCCATCACCGCTACCCCGCGGACGATGTCGAGCGTCCCGATTCGATCGGTCGCGTTGCCGTTCATCTTTGCCCCCCTGTATTGCGCCACCGATACACCGATCGCCCGGCAGCGAAAAGGGGCGCAAGCAGTCAGCTCACAGCCAGGACGTGATCTCCTCGATCGACTTGCGCTGGATGGCATGGAGCGGAATGGTCGCGTCGGCGGCGGCATGGCCGACGGTCACGATCATCAGCGGCTTCTCGTTCGCCGGACGCGCGCAGATCGTGTTCAGGAATCGCATGGGATTGGGGGTGTGCGTAAGCGTCGCCAGCCCCGCCTGATGCAGCGCGGCGAGCAGCAGGCCACAGGCGATGCCGACGCTCTCGGTCACATAATAATTCTGGCGGTCGTCCCCCGGCTGCGGGCCGCCGCGGCGCTGGCCGAACACCACGATCAGCCAGGGTGCCACTTCCAGATAGCTTTTGTCCGCGTCGGTCCCCAACGGGGCCAGCGCCTCCAGCCATTCCTGTCCCGCCTTGCCGGCATAGAATTCGCGTTCCTCGGCCTCCGCGCCCTCGCGGATGGCGCGCTTGGCCGCGGCCGATCCGACCACCGCGAAATGCCAGGGCTGGTGATTGGCCCCGCTCGGCGCGCTGCCCGCCGCCAGGATCGCCGCCTCGATCACCTCGCGCGCCACCGGCGTCGGTGCGAAGGCGCGGCACGTGCGGCGCGTCGCCATTGCGGCATGAAAGGCACGCGCGGCGTCCGCGCGCTCGACGTCGGTCATGTCGGGATAGGGTTGCCAGGGGATGAGGACGGGCTGGGTCATGGGCGAATTGAGCGCCGATCTAAACATCCACAACGTCCCCGTTCGTATCGAGCGAAGTCGAGATACGTGTCTCGACGATGCTCGACACGAGCGGTTTTCATAGGGTTTGGTCTCAATGGTTTCCCTTTCGTCCGGCCCACAATGCTCGCGTCACGCCTTTGCCAGCATCGCCAGCAGGTCGGCGGTGCTCGGCCGCTTCTTGTAATCGGTTTCGACCGATTTCGCCTTCACCCGTCCCTTGGCATCGAGGACGAGGACGGTGGGATAGGGGACGCCATAGGCGAAATTGCCCTCCGGATAGCGCGGGTCGCGCAGGCCCCAGGCGTTGGCCATCGCGCCACCGGCATCGCTCAGCAGCGGGAACGCGATGTTCTGCTTCGCAGCGAAATCGGCGAGCACCGCGGGATCGTCATAGCTGACCGCGACGAAGCGCACGCCCTTCGCGCGCGCCTGCGCGGCGATGTCGCCCAGCCCCTTCAGCTGCGTCTGGCAATAGGGGCACCATTTCGCCGACCTGAACAGCACGACCATGATCGGCTTGCCCGCCGCCTGTCGCTGCAAAGTCGTCGGCTTGCCGTCCTGGCCGCGCAGCGCGTGGCCGAGCGCGAGCTTGCCGCCGACCGCCGGACCCGGCACCGACTGGGCCAGCGCCGGCGCGGACGGGCTGGTCGCAAGCACGGCGATGCCCGCGGGTGCCAGCAGCAGGGCGGAGAGCGTCGGGCCGATCAGTCGGGACATGATGTTTCCTTGCAGGTTGAACGGGTCTCGTCCCGGTTCGCGGCGACGACCGTGCGGGTTACAGCGCCGCGGCGTCGCCCATCAGCGTGGGAAAGAAGCCTTCGTGCGCGGCGCGCAGTTCCTCGATCGTCACCGCCCAGTCGCCATCCTCGGTCTCGAACAGGATGCGGTCGCGGATCGTGCGGCCCAACGGATCGACCGGCACGTCGGCCGCGTGCGCCGCCGCCATGAAGTCGGCGAGACAGGTGTCGCACACGGTCACGACGTACAGCCCCTGGTCCTCGCCAAAGAAGGAGCCGGCATTGCCGAACGGCTGGGGCGAATCGATCAGCGCGCCGATGCCGCTGGCCAGCGCCATTTCGGCGACCGCGACCGCGACGCCGCCGTCGGACACGTCATGGCACGCCTTGATCGCGCCGCAGCCGATCTGGCCGCGGATGAAGTCGCCGGTCCGCCGCTCGGCCTTCAGGTCGACGAACGGCGGCGGCCCATCCTCGCGCCCGTGCAGTTCGCGCAGCCACAGCGACTGGCCCAGATGCCCCTCGCGCTCGCCGACCAGCAGGATGATGTCGCCCAGCCCCTTGAACCCGATCGTCGCCGATCGCTCCCAGTCCTGGAGGATGCCGACCCCGCCGATCGCCGGTGTGGGCAGGATGGCGGAGCCACCGCCCGTCGCCTTCGATTCGTTGTAGAGCGACACATTGCCGCTCACGATCGGAAAATCGAGCGCGCGGCACGCCTGGGCCATGCCGTCCAGGCACCCGACGATCTGGCCCATGATCTCGGGCCGCTGCGGATTGGCGAAGTTCAGGCAGTTGGTGATGGCGAGCGGGGTCGCGCCGACACAGGTCAGGTTGCGCCACGCCTCCGCCACCGCCTGCTTGCCGCCCGCGACCGGGTCGGCGAAGCAATAGCGCGGCGTGCAGTCGGTGGTCATCGCCAGCGCCTTGGCCGTCCCGTGGACGCGCACCACCGCCGCGTCGCCGCCGGGGCGCTGCACCGTGTCGGCGCCGACTTGGGTGTCATACTGCTCCCAGATCCAGCGCCGGCTGGCGAGATCGGGTGTCGCCATCAGCTTGAGCAGATCGACCGCGACGTTCGCGCTTTCCGGCGCGTCGGTCAGATCGGCGGGCGGAGGCGTCGGCACCCACGGCCGGTCATAGAGCGGCGCTTCGTCGGCCAGCGGCCCGAGCGGGATGTCGGCAACGGTCTCGCCCCGCCATTTGAGCACCATGCGGCCCCCAAGAACCGGATCCGGCTCGGTGACGGTGCCGATCACCGCGAAGTCGAGCTCCCATTTTCGGAAGATCGCCTCCGCCTCGGCCTCGCGGCCGGGCTTGAGCACCATCAGCATCCGTTCCTGCGATTCGGACAGCATCATTTCATAGGGCGTCATGCCGGTTTCGCGCTGCGGCACCGCGTCCATGATCAGTTCGATGCCGACTCCACCCTTCGACGCCATTTCGACGCTGGAGGAGGTCAGGCCGGCTGCGCCCATATCCTGGATCGCCACAATGGCGTCTGACGCCATCAGCTCCAGACACGCCTCGATCAGCAGCTTCTCCGTGAAGGGATCGCCGACCTGAACGGTCGGGCGCTTCTCGTCCGACTTCTCGTCGAAATCGGCGCTCGCCATCGTCGCGCCATGGATACCGTCGCGCCCGGTCTTCGACCCGACATAGACGACCGGATTGCCGATGCCGGCGGCGGCGCTGTAGAAGATCTTGTCCTGCTGGGCGATGCCGACGGTCATCGCGTTGACCAGGATGTTGCCATCGTAAGCGGGGTGGAAATTGACCTCGCCCCCCACCGTCGGGACGCCGACGCAATTGCCATAGCCGCCGATGCCGTGGACGACGCCGGCGATCAGGTGGCGCATCTTCGGATGATCGGGCCGGCCGAAGCGCAGCGCGTTCAGGTTCGCGATCGGCCGCGCGCCCATGGTGAACACGTCGCGCAGGATGCCGCCCACCCCGGTCGCCGCGCCCTGATAGGGCTCGATATAGGACGGGTGGTTGTGGCTCTCCATCTTGAAGATCGCCGCCTGGCCGTCGCCGATGTCGATGACGCCCGCATTCTCGCCGGGGCCGCAGATCACCCAGGGTGCCTCGGTCGGCAGCTGCTTCAGGTGGATGCGGCTGGATTTGTAGCTGCAATGCTCCGACCACATGACCGAGAAGATGCCGAGCTCGGTCAGGTTGGGCACCCGTCCCAGCGCCGCCAGCACGCGATCATATTCTTCGGGCGACAGGCCGTGCTCGGCGACGATTTCGGGCGTGATCTCGGTCATGCGCCGCGCTTTAGGGGGATGCGGCGAAGGGCGCAATTGCGCGTGCTGTGCGACGTCTGGTTTCGACCTGCCCGTGCGCGTTTGATCGGGATGCGGAGCGGGACGACAGGTGCGCCATGCCGGCAGGGTGGCATGCGGCCGCCTGATTGGCCCGAGACACGTATCTGGAATGGAGTATCCAGCGAATGCCAGCCGCAAATCCTCTGTCACCCCGGCCTTGCGCCGGGGTCCACGGTGCGGCGAGGCGTCGGCCTCCGGTTCGTGAGGGCAAAGCGGGCTGCAAAGAGGGCTCCGGCACAATGCCGGGGTGACGGGGCAGGTGGCGGCGTGAGGCCAATCGATCGCTGCCGCTCTGGTTATCGTTCCTATAGAATCAGTTACGCCGGCGCCCCCGTCGTCTCAGGCGCCTGAGCAGATCGCGCTTGGCCAGGCTTTCAAACATCTCCTCGGGGCCTTCGGGATCAAGGATCTTGTTGTCGGCCAGCCATTCCTCGACCGCCGTCAGGTCCGGGATCTCGTAATCGATCAGCGTTCGCCCCGGGCGGCGCAGGGCGTCGATCGTGGCAATCAGCGATCCCGTGGCCATCACCGTGCGCGCGACCGTCACCGGGTCGCAGCCCAGATGTTCGGCGATCAGGTCATTGCGGATGCCCGCGATCGTCACTTCCTCGTCCGCATTGCCGGGCAATGTCGCGTCGATCGTCACGTCGCATTCGGTGTCGAGCCGCATCGAGCGGTTGTTGAAATTGGATGAACCGACGCGCAGCACGCTGTCGTCGATGATCGTCACCTTGGCATGGACATAGATCGGCGTGCCCGCCGTGGTGACCGGGTGATAGATGCGCAGCCGGTTGGCATGGTCGCGCTGCTTCAACGCCTGGAACAGGCGCGCGCGTGCGGTGTCCATCGCAATCGGCTCGAGCCAGCCGTCGGCCTTGACCGGGTTGACGATGACGAACTCGGGCGGATCGGGTTCGTCCAGCCGGCGCGCGATCGCCTCGGCCACCTTGCGTGAGGCGAAATACTGGCTCTCGGCATAGACATGGCGTTCGGCGCGCGCGATCAGGTCGACATAGAGCGCCTCGATCTCGGTCACCGCGTCCAGATCGGGCATGGTCGGGGAAGAGCGCGAAATCGCGACATCGGCATCGGTGAACATCGTCGCCAGACCCTCGGGCCAGCATTCTTCCGCCGTTTCCGGCGCCGCCATCGGCGCGCCGCCCGCGCGCGCCCAGCGATCGCGGCACAATTCGCCCAGCGCGCCCGCGACCGGCCCCGACAGCGCGGTGGTCGCATCGTGCCACGGGCCATAGGGCGTGCCGTCGGGCTCGCGCCGGCGCGGCTCGTCGTCGCGATGATCGCGCGTGTCCCAGCGGTCGACCGTCATGTCGATGCCGCCGCAAAAGGCGAGGCGATCGTCGATCACCACGATCTTCTGGTGGTGCGACGCACCTGCGGGGTGAAAGGCGTCGAGCTTCACATGGATGCGCGGGTGCCGCCACCAGCGGATCAGCGTCATCAGCGTGGTCGGCTGAAAGAAGCTCTTCAGCGCGCCGGTGTCCCAGCGCAGAATATGCACCTGAAGCGCGGGATTGCGGGCGACCAGCCAGTCGATGAACGGCCCGACTTCGGCCGGGGCATCGTCGTCATGTTCGTGGACCAGCTTGATCCGCGCGTCGAAATCCCATCCGACCAGCAGAATCTGTTGCCGGGCCTGACGCATCGCAGAGCGAACGTGGCGGAAATACTGCTCGGCATCGACGATCACGGTTGCGCGCGTCGCGCGCGCGATCCGCCAGCAGTTGCGGCCGGGATCGAGCGCATGGGGGTCGTTTTCGGCCACGCGCGCCTCCTCCATGCCGCCGTCAGCTACCCGAATGATCCGGAGGCGCAACGGTTCCGTCGAGGAATCGCGCTGCGTCAGCGGCGCTGCGATCGGCCGCCTCCTCCATCGGGATGTGGCCAATGCCGGGATAGACGATCAGCTTCGCCTTCGGGATGCGCGCCGCCAGCCACCGCCCGGACGACGCGGGGATCAACCGATCCTGCGCGCCCCACAGGATCAGCGTCGGCGCGGCGACGCGGGCGAGCGCCGCGTCGGTGGCATCGTCGGGCGGGATCGCAAACCGCTCGATCGTTGCGGCCCGGTTGCCGGGATAGCGTAGCAGCTCCCAATAACGATCGATCAGCTCGTCGGTCGCGCGCCGCGGGTCGGCATAGGCCGCAGGCAGGCTGTCGGCGATCAGGCTGCGCGGCGTGATCGAAGTCGCCAGATTGCGAATCACCGGCATGCGCGCGACGCGAAAGGCGATCGGGGCCTCGCCGCCCTGCGGGTCGGGCTGGCCGACCGAATCGACCAGGATCAGCGCGCTCACCCGGTCGGGATGCGCGAGCGCATAGCGCCACGCGACGCCGCCGCCCATCGAATTGCCCGCCACCGCCATATGCGCGATGCCGAGCGTGCGGCGCACCCGCTCGACCGTGTCGACAAAGGCGGCGGGCGCATAGTCACCGGCAGGATTGGGGCCGGTCAGGCCATGGCCGATCTGGTCGAAGCGGATGACGCGATAGCGCGCCTGCAGCCGCGTCGCCCAGGGTTCCCAGGTGTGGAGCGACGCGTTCGATCCGTGCAGCAGCATCAGCACAGGGGCGTCGCGCGGCCCGGTATCGCGCAGATGGACGGTCAGCCCGCCGCCGACATCGACGAAACGCGACGGCGCGGGCGCGTATTTCGCGCGCATTGCCGCCGGGTCGGTATCGGGGGTGTAGCCGATTGCAAAGCCGATCGCGGCGACGGCCAGCAGCGCCAGCAACGCGAACCGCCACACGGGTCGCCGCCGCCCCGGCCTGCGCATCCGCCGGATCGGGGGCAGGGTGGGAGCTATGCGGCGTCCTCCGCGTCGCGTTCCAGCCATTGTTCGAGCCACTTGATCGTGTAGTCGCCCGATTTGAACTCGGCGTCCTCGAGCAGCGCCTGATGCAGCGGGATCGTCGTCCTGACCCCTTCGATCACGAATTCCTCGAGCGCGCGCTTCAGCCGCAGGATGCAACCCTCGCGCGTGCGGCCATAAACGATCAGCTTGGCGACCATGCTGTCGTAATAGGGCGGGATCCTGTAACCGGCATACAGCCCGCTATCGACGCGGACATGCATCCCGCCGGGGGCGTGGAAATACTTCACCAGCCCGGGCGACGGCGCAAAGGTGCGCGGGTCCTCGGCATTGATCCTGCATTCGATCGCGTGGCCGCGAAACTCGATCTCTTCCTGGCGCACCGACAGCGGATGGCCTTCCGCCACGCGGATCTGTTCGCGGACCAGGTCGACCCCGGTGATCGCCTCGGTCACCGGATGCTCGACCTGCAGGCGGGTGTTCATTTCGATGAAGTAGAACTCGCCATTTTCCCACAGGAACTCGATCGTGCCCGCGCCGCGATAGCCCATGTCGGCCATGGCGCGCGCGACGATGCCGCCCATCCGCTCGCGCTCGGCATGGCTCAGCACGGGCGAGGGGGCTTCCTCCAGCACCTTCTGGTGGCGGCGCTGCAGCGAACAGTCGCGCTCGCCCAGATGGATGGCATTGCCGTTGCCGTCGCCAAAGATCTGGAACTCGATATGGCGCGGATTGCCGAGATATTTCTCCATATAGACGGTGTCGTCGCCGAACGCCGCCTTCGCCTCGCTTCCCGCCTGCTGCATCAGCGTTTCGAGCTGGCTCTCGTCGGGCACCACCTTCATGCCGCGCCCGCCGCCACCCGATGCAGCCTTGATCAGCACCGGATAGCCGATTTCGGCGGCAATCCGCTTGGCCTCCGCCAGGTCGCCGATCGCGCCGTCGGATCCGGGCACCAGCGGCAGGCCCAGCGCGCCGGCGGTGCGCTTGGCTTCAACCTTGTCGCCCATGATGCGGATATGTTCGGGCTTGGGCCCGACGAAGACGATGTTGTGCAGCTCGACGATCTCGGCGAACTTCGCGTTCTCGCTGAGGAAGCCGTAGCCGGGATGGATCGCGTCCGCGCCCGAGATTTCGGCGGCCGAGATGATGTTGGGGATGTTGAGATAGCTCTGCGCGGCCGGGGCCGGGCCGATGCAGATCGCCTCGTCGGCCAGCCGGACGTGCATGGCATCGGCATCCGCGGTCGAATGCACCGCCACCGTCTTGATCCCCATTTCATGGCAGGCGCGGTGGATGCGCAGCGCGATTTCACCGCGATTGGCGATCAGCAGCTTCTTGATCTGGGCCATCCGTTACTCGATCACGACCAGCGGTTGATCGAATTCGACCGGCTGGCCATTGTCGACCAGGATCGCGCCGACGGTGCCGGCGGCGGTCGCGGTGATGCGGTTCATCACCTTCATCGCCTCAATAATCACCAGCGTATCGCCGGCGGCGACCTTCTGGCCGGTCGCGATGAACGGCTTGGCCCCCGGCTCGGCCGCGAGATAGACGGTGCCGACCATCGGCGACTTGACCGCATTGGCGGCCGGTGCGGCGGGGGCGGGCGCCGCCGGTGCGGCAGGCGCGGACGACGTGGCCGGGGCCTGCGGCGCGGCGGCGATCGGCGCGGCCATCATCGCCGGTGCGGCGGTAACGGTGCGGGCGACGCGCACCTTGCGCTCGCCGTCCTGCACCTCGATTTCGGTCAGCTGCGTTTCGTCGAGTACGCCGGCCAGCTGGCGCACGAGGTCGACATCGACCCGCATCGCCCCGCCGCCGCTCGACGAGTCACCCTGTTTTTCGGTCATTCGACCCTCTGTTCGTTATGATCAAGTGCGGCGCTTTGTCAGATGCGCGCCGCCGCTTCAAGCGCGAGCACATAGGATTGCGCGCCGAAACCGGCGATCGTTCCGTGCACGCCCCGCCCGATCAGGCTGCGGTGGCGAAAGGATTCGCGCGCGTGCGGGTTGGACAGGTGCACCTCGATCACCGGCGTCGTCACCGACTTGATCGCATCAAGCAGCGCGACCGACGTATGGGTAAAGCCGCCGGGGTTGAGGATCACCGCGCGCGCGCCCGTCGCCTGCGCCTCGTGGATCCAGTCGATCAGATGGCCTTCATGATTCGACTGGCGCATGTCGATCGCCAGGTCGAGCACGCGGGCGCGATCCTCCAGCATCCCCGCGATGTCGTCCAGCGTGTCGGCCCCGTAGACGTCGGGCTCGCGCGTGCCGAGCAGGTTGAGGTTGGGGCCGTTCAGGACGAACACCGTTTCGGGCATGATCGGGCTTTCGGTTGCGATGCGTTGGGCCAGGCCTATATCCGCCCCTGTCGGGTTTACCAAAACCGTTCGTGTCGAGCGCAGTCGGGACACGGCCTTCAAGTTCAGCGTCCCTCGACCGCGCTCGGGACGACCGGAGATATAGCGTCTTGGCTCACTTGGACGGCACCGTCACCATTACCGTCAATGGCGAGCACCGCCGGGTGCGCGCCGGCACGACCATCGCCGCGCTGACGCGCGAGCTGGGGCTCGTCCCCGAAAAGGTCGCGGTCGAGCGCAACCTGGAGATCGTGCCGCGATCGACGCTGGCCGATGTCGTGATCGACGACGGCGACGAGCTGGAGATCGTCCATTTCGTGGGCGGCGGCGATCATGGCACACGGGTGGAGGAGGACAGCTGGACGGTCGCGGGCCGGACGTTCCAATCTCGGCTGATCGTCGGCACCGGCAAGTACAAGGATTTCGCCCAGAACGCCGCCGCGGTCGAGGCATCGGGGGCAGAGATCGTCACCGTCGCGGTGCGCCGGGTCAATGTCAGTGACCCCAATGCGCCGATGCTGACCGACTATATCGACCCTAAAAAGGTCACCTATCTGCCCAACACTGCCGGCTGCTTCGACGCCGACAGCGCAGTGCGCACGCTGCGGCTGGCGCGCGAGGCGGGGGGATGGGACCTGGTCAAGCTGGAGGTGCTGGGCGAGGCGCGGACACTCTATCCCGACATGCGCGAAACGCTGAAGGCGACCGAAGTGCTCGTGCGCGAAGGCTTCAAGCCGATGGTCTATTGCACCGACGATCCGATCGCGGCGAAGCAGCTGGAGGAAGCCGGTGCGGTCGCGATCATGCCGCTGGGCGCGCCGATCGGGTCGGGGCTGGGCATCCAGAACCGGGTGACGATCCGCCTGATCGTCGAGGGCGCGAAGGTGCCGGTGCTGGTCGACGCGGGCGTCGGCACGGCGTCGGACGCGGCGGTGGCGATGGAACTGGGCTGCGACGGCGTGTTGATGAACACCGCGATCGCCGAGGCCAAGGACCCGGTGCTGATGGCGCGGGCAATGCGCCTCGCCGTCGAGAGCGGCCGATTCGCGTATCGCGCCGGCCGGATGGCGCAGCGGCGCTATGCCGACCCGTCCAGCCCGCTCGCCGGGCTGATTTGACCCCCAATCGACGCGGTTTCGGTCCAATCAACCCATTTTTGGGCGTTCTGACCAGTGGACGCTGTTGCGGATCGCAATTACACGGGCACGGCAATTTGCACAGAAGGGCTAGAATCTATGAATAATGCCGATCTCGCCGACCGTCTTGCCGGTGATCATGGTCTGACCAAGACCGACGCCAAGAAGCTGGTCGATGGCGTGTTCGCCGCCATTGCCGATGCGGCCGCCAAGGGCGAGGAAATCTCGCTCAACGGCTTTGGCAAGTTCAAGGTCAAGGAAAGCGCGGCGCGCGAAGGTCGCAACCCGTCGACCGGCGCGACGATCCAGATCGCAGCGTCGAAGAAGCTGACCTTTGCGCCGGCCAAGGCGGTCAAGGACAAGCTGAACGGCTGATCCTTGTCGATCCCGGCATGACCGGGTCCAATTCGCCGCCCCCGGTACCCGACGGTGCCGGGGGCGGTGTCATTTCCGGAGAGCGCCGCGTCCATGGTCCCGCGTGAATTGATCGGTACCGCCGACGTGCCCGGCGGCGAACCGCTCCGGCTGTTCCGGCGCGGCGACGACTATATGATCGTGCTCGACCGCAACGAATTGATGAGCACGCGGATGCGCGGGTCGGAGATCGCGCTGGCGACGATGACCTGCGCGCGGCTGCGCGACCGGGCCGCGGCGCGGCTGCTGATCGGCGGTTATGGCATGGGCTTCACGCTGCGCGCCGCGCTCGCCGAACTGGGGGCGGGCGCGCGGGTCGATGTCGCCGAGCTGGTGCCCGGCATCATCGCATGGGCACGCGGGCCGATGGCGGCGCTGACCGCCGGTTGCCTCGACGATCCGCGCGTGACCCTGATCGACGGCGATGTCGGGCGTGTCATCACGGCGGCGCGCGGAGCCTATGACGCGATCCTGCTCGATGTCGACAACGGCCCCGACGGCCTGACCCGCGCCGCCAATGATTCGCTCTATTCGATGCGCGGACTGGCGTCGGCGCGCGCGGCGCTGGCGCCGGGCGGGGTGCTCGCAATCTGGTCGGCGGCGCCCGACAATGTCTTTGCCCGCCGGCTCACCGACAGCGGGTTTGCGGTCGACGAACAGGCGGTGCGCGCGCGGGAGAATGGCAAGGGCCCGCGCCACGTCATCTGGTTCGCAACCCGGCGGTGATCCGTTCTCTGCCGCGCTGGCCCAATGACCTAGTGGATTCGCGCGCGAATTGGCCTATGTTCGCGCCATCGTGATCCACGCGCTCGCCAATCCTGCCCGTTTCCTGAAGATCGCGCGGCCGCTGACTCCCCTGCTCGTCTGGGCGGGGCTGGCGCTCACCCTGTTCGGCGTGTGGGCCGGATTGACCCGGACGCCGCCCGACTATCTGCAGGGCGAAACGGTTCGAATCCTCTATATCCACGTTCCCGCCGCCTGGCTGGGCATGGCCGGATGGTCGGGAATCGCGGTGTCGAGCATCGCCTATCTGATCTGGCGCCACCCGCTGGCGACGGTGTCGGCCCGGGCGTGCGCGGTGCCGGGCGCGCTGTTCGCCGCGATCTGCCTTGCCACCGGATCGATCTGGGGACGGCCGACCTGGGGGACTTGGTGGCAATGGGACGGGCGGCTGACGTCGATGCTGCTGCTGTTCTTCATCTACCTTGCCTATATCGCGCTTGCCCGCGCCGATCAGGACCGCGGCGGCGACGGGCGCATCCCCGCGCTGTTCGGGATCGCCGGTTCGGCGCTGCTGCCCGTCATCCGTTACTCGGTGGTGTGGTGGAACACGCTGCACCAGGGCCAGAGCCTGACGCTGACGAAGAACACGATCGCGAGCGAGATCCTGTGGCCGCTTGGCTTCACGCTCTCGGGCTTCACCCTGTTGTTCGCGGGCATCGTCTTGATGCGGATGCGCGCCATCCTGGCGACCGGCCGGGTCGAGGCGCGGATGCGGCGGATGGCCGCGGCATGAGGCGGGCGGCATCGAAATGAATCAATGGGCCTTCGTGATCGCGGCCTATGCCGTGACCTTTGGCGGGGCTGGCGCGATCCTGCTGCTCAGCTATGTGACGATGCGCCGCGCCGAACGCGCGGCCGATGAGGTGAAGACGCGGCGATGAAGGCGAAGCATCAACGGCTGGTCCTGGTCGCGCTGGGCGTGACGGCGGTAATGGGGGCGAGCGCGCTGGCGCTTTCCGCGCTCAAGGACGAGGCCGCGTTCTTCTATGCCCCCGGCGACGTCGTCGGCAAATCGCCGCCGGTCGGTCGCGCGGTGCGGCTGGGCGGGATGGTCGAGGCGGGATCGATCCGCCGCCAGCCCGACGGCGTGTCGATCGCTTTTACCGTCACCGACGGCAAGGCGCGGGTGCCCGTCACCTTCAGCGGCATCGCCCCCGACCTGTTCAAGGAGAAATCGGGCGTGGTCGCCGAGGGTCAGTTCCGCCCCGACGGCAGCTTTGCCGCCGACAATCTGCTCGCCAAGCATGACGAGCGTTACATGCCCCCGGAAATGGCGGGCAAGATGGCCGCCGCCGAGACGCTGAAGCAATGATCGCCGAAGCCGGTCTGGCGGCGCTGTGGCTCGCCGCAGCCCTGGCGCTGCTGCAATTCGTGCTCAGCGTGCTCGGGCTTCGCCTCGCGCACATTGCCGGCGACCGCGACGACCGGCGCGAAACCGCGGCGCAGCTGATCGCGGGCGTGCGCCCGGTCGCCATCGTCCAGGGCGCGCTGGCGGCGCTTGCCTTCGTGCTGCTCATCACGCTGTTCGTGCGCTCCGACATGTCGGTGCTGCTGGTCGCGACCAACAGCCATTCGGCCAAGCCGCTTATCTACAAGATCGCGGGCGCGTGGGGGAACCACGAAGGCTCGATGCTGCTGTGGGTGACGGTGCTGGCGCTCGCGGGGGCGGGCATCGCGCTCATCGAACGGCGGCTCGGCGAAGCGACGCTGGTCGCGACGATCGGCGCGCAGGCGTTCATCGCGCTCGGCTTCTACGCGTTCCTGCTGATCGCCTCCAACCCCTTTGCACGGCTCAACCCGGCGGCGCCCGAGGGGCAGGGGCTGAACCCGCTGCTCCAGGACCCCGGCCTCGCCTTTCACCCGCCGACGCTCTATTTCGGCTATGTCGGCCTGTCGGTCGCCTTTTCCTTCGCGGTCGGCGCGCTGGTAATGCGCGATGTCGGCCCGGCCTTTGCGCGCGCGATGCGCCCGTGGGTGCTTGGCGCGTGGATTTTCCTGACGCTCGGCATCACCGCGGGCAGCTACTGGGCCTATTACGAGCTCGGCTGGGGCGGCTGGTGGTTCTGGGACCCGGTCGAGAACGCGTCGCTGATGCCTTGGCTGGCCGCAACCGCATTGCTCCATTCGGTCAATGTGCTGGCCGCGCGCGACGGTCTCAGGTCGTGGACGATCATGCTCGCGGTCATCGCCTTTTCGATGTCGATGATCGGCACCTTCCTGGTGCGATCGGGCATCCTGACCAGTGTCCACGCCTTTGCCGTCGACCCCGAGCGCGGCAGCTTCATCCTCGCGCTGCTCGCCATCTATATCGGCGGCGCGCTCGCCTTGTTCGGCCTGCGCATCGGCAGCGTGCGCCAGGGCGCGACGTTCGAGCTGGTCAGCCGCGAAGGCGGGCTGGTCTTCAACAACCTGTTGCTCTCGGTCATCCTGGGCATCGTGCTGATCGGCACGCTCTATCCGATCGTGGCGCAGGCGATGGGTACGCAATTGTCGGTCGGTCCGCCCTTCTTCAACAAGACGACCGGGCCGATCGCGCTCGCGCTGATGGTAGGCATGGCGGTCGGGCCGATGCTGCGCTGGCGGCGCGACGATGGCGGCGCGGCGCTGCGCCGGGTGGTCATCCCCGCCGGGGTCGCGGCGGTGGCGGGCGTCGTGCTGCTGATCGCCGCGCCGGGTGCCGGGCCGTTCCCGATCCTGGGGCTGGCGCTCGCGGCCGGGCTGGCGGTGGCGAGCGTGCTGCCGCTGTTCCGCCGCGACCTGGCCCGCGTGCCGCTGTTCACCTATGGCATGATCCTGGCCCATCTGGGGGTCGCGGTGTCGATCGCGGGCATGGCGAGCGAGCGCGCCTTCACCGTCGAGCGGCTGGTCGCAGTGCGCCCGGGCGAGACGACCCGGGTCGGGCCCTATGCGGTCACGCTGATCGGCATCGCGCCGGCGATCGGCCCCAACTGGTCGGCACTGGAGGGGCGTCTGCGTGTCCAGCGCGGCGACGGCACCCCGTTCGTGATGGGGCCGCAGAGCCGGTTCTTCTCTGCCCCGCCGACGGTGACGAGCGAGGCCGCGATCCTGACCGTCGCCGACGGCCAGCTCTATACCGTGCTCGGCCAGCTCGACGGTGCGGGCCGCGTGCAGCTCCGGCTATGGTGGAAACCGTATGTGACGCTCATCTGGCTGGGCGGCGCGATGATCGGGCTGGGCGGCCTGCTCGCCCTGATCGGCCGCTTGTGGCGCGAGCGGCGCGGCACCCGGCGTCAGGCCCGGCAGGAGGCCTGGGCGTGAGGCGGCTGCTCATCTGGCTTCCGCTGCTCGTCTTCGTGCTGCTCGTCGCGGTGGCGCTGCGTGGCTTGCTTGCCCCCGCCGACCCGATCGTGCGCTCGGCGATGGTCGGAAAGCCGCTGCCGGCGTTCGACCTGCCCCCGATTGCACCGGGCAAGCCCGGCCTGTCGAGCGCGTCGTTCCGGGGCGGCGAGCCGCGCCTGCTCAACGTGTTCGCCAGCTGGTGCGTGCCCTGCATCGCGGAGGCACCACAGCTGCTGAAGCTTAAACAGGCGGGCGCGCGCATTGACGCGATCGCGATCCGCGACAAGGGACCGGCGATCGCGCGCTTTCTTGCCGAACATGGCGATCCCTATCAACGCATCGGCGACGACCGGGAAAGCAAGGTCCAGCTGTCGCTGGGCTCGTCGGGGGTGCCGGAGACCTTCGTGATCGACGGGCAAGGGGTGATTCGCGCCCAGCATGTCGGCGACATCCGCGACGACGATGTCGGAAAGCTGCTCAAGGCGCTGGAGGAGGCGCGGTGAGGCGGGCGATCATCGCGCTCAGCCTGCTCGTCGCCGGCCCCGCGCTGGCCCAGTCGGACCAGCCGCCCGCGCGCATGGCCGACACGCAGCTCGCCGATCGGGCGAAGGAGCGCGAGGCCAAGGCGCTGATGGAAACGCTGCGCTGCCTGGTCTGCCAGGGCCAGTCGATCGCCGACAGCGACGCGGAAATGGCCGGCGACATGCGCGCGCTGGTCCGCGAGCGGATGCAGCAGGGCGAAAGCGCGGGTCAGGTGCGCGACTGGCTGATCGAACGCTATGGCGACTATGTCAGCTACGATCCGCCGGTGACGGAGGCGACCGCGCCCTTGTGGATCGCGCCGATCCTCTTGCTGATCGCCGGCGTCGCGGTCGCCGCGCGCAGCTTCAAGCGCAAGGCGCGGAAGCGTTGATGACGGGCAAGGCTCCGTTGGTATCGCGCAGGGTCTGCCGCTGATGGGCTGGGTGGCGCTGGCGGTTCTGGCACTGGCGGCGGGCGCGCTGCTGTGGCTGTGCGGTGCGCCGCGTGCGCTGACGATGATCCTGGCCGCGGCGCTCGTGCTCGGCGCCGCGGGCTACGCGTGGCAGGGGCGACCGACATTGGCGGACAGCCCGCGTACGGCCCAGGCGCGGCAGCTGGAGATGGAACCGGGGCTTGTGGCCTTTCGCGCCGCCATTCTCGGCACGCGCAATCGCGGCGCGTTCAGCACCGCCGATGCCGCAATCCTGGCGGGCCGGCCGGACGAGGCGGTCGCGGTGCTGATCCGCGCCGTCCAGCGCGCGCCCGACGATTTCGCGGTGTGGACCGCGCTCGGCACCGCCTATGCGATCAACGACAATCAGCAAATGTCGCCCGCCGCCAGCTTCGCCTTCGCCCGCGCGGTCAGGCTGGCCCCGCGCGAGCCGGGACCGCCCTTTTTTCTGGGGCTCGCGCTCGTCAATGCGGGCGAGCTGGAGGCGGCCCGTGCCGCCTGGGCCCGCGCGTTGGCGCTGTCGCCGCGCGATGCGCCCTATCGCCGCGATATCGAGGAACGGGTGCGCCTGCTCGACGGCTTCATCGGCATGATGGCGCGCCCCGCGCCACGATAGGCGACGCGCTGCTGCGCGCGCTAATTTCGGCTTCCGAACCTACAGGGGGCTATCCTACGCGGGGCCGCTGGGCCTATGTCCGGGACATGGCCTTGACCGTTGTCCGCATCGCCCCGTCCGACATCGCTGTCGCCCCGAACGATTGGGTGCGCGGGTGTGAGCATCGGCGCGCACAGCCCGCAACTTCCGCAACTTCGCGCGCATGATCGCGCATCTGACCGGGGTGCTGGCCAGCGCCGGCCTGGACAGCGCGGTGGTCGATGTCGGCGGCGTCGGCTATCTGGTCGGCGCGTCGGCGCGCACGCTGGGGGCGCTGCCGCCCGTGGGGTCGACCGTCACGCTCCACACCGAAATGCTGGTGGGGGAGGATTTCATCCGCCTGGTCGGTTTCGCCGATGCGGGCGAGCGCGACTGGTTCCGACTGCTGACCGGGGTGCAGGGCGTCGGCGCGCGCGTGTCGCTCGCTATCCTGTCGGTGCTGTCGCCCGATGAGCTCAACATCGCCGTCGCGCGTCAGGACAAGGCGATGGTCGCGCGCGCCAACGGGGTCGGGCCGAAGCTTGCCGAACGCATCGTGCGCGAGCTGAAGGACAAGGCCGGCGGGCTGGTGATCGGGCCGGCCGTTGCCGGGGCCGCGGCCGCACCCCCGGCCGGCGCAGCTGCCGATGCCGCGTCCGCGCTGCTCAACCTCGGCTTTAGGCCCGCCGAAGCCGCTGCCGCGGTGCGCGCCGCCGAGGACGAACTGGGTCCCTCTGCGACCCTCGACGCGCTCGTCCGGCTGGCGCTGCGCAAGGCGGCGAAATGAACCTGCACCGCTCACCACGACGTTGGCGCGTCGCGTGTAAGCAGCTATGTTACACGTCATGACCGACTTGACCCTTTCGCTTCCGCCGGCCCTGCAAAGCTGGATCAACGCGCGTGTCGCCGACGGTCTGTATCTTGATGCCGCCGACTACCTACGCGATCTGGTTCGCCGCGATCAGGAGTCGGCGGACGCCGATACGCGCTGGGTGCGCGCCATGATTGAGGAGGGGCTGGCATCTGGTATTGTCGACCAGGATCCTCGGGATATCGTTCGCGAATTGATTGACCAAGATCCTGATCTTCGTGACTAGTTTGCGCACGACGGCGGCGGCACGCGCCGACATTCGGAACATCCGTAGCTACAGCAAGACCGCCTTCGGTCCGCAGCTCGCACGCGACTATCTCGACGGCCTGGCTGCGGCGTTTGACCGCATTGCCGCGAAACCCCAGGTGGGTCATCCAGAAGCGGCGCTGGGAGATCTGATCCGCAGCGTGAAGTATCGGTCGCAACGCATTTATTATCGTGTCGAAGGCGACGGCATCCTCGTGGTGCGCGTCCTGCATCACGCTCGAGACAGGCCGTCGACTGTCGGAAGCAGCCAATGACCGACGACCGTCTGCTCACCGCCGCCCGCCGCCCGGAGGATGTCGACGCCGCGCTGCGGCCGCGCGCGCTCGACGACTTCGTGGGCCAGCAGGGCGCGCGCGACAATCTGCGCGTGTTCATCGCTGCCGCGAAAGCCCGCGGTGAAGCGCTTGACCACGTGTTGTTTTTCGGCCCGCCGGGGCTGGGCAAGACGACGCTGGCGCAGATCATCGCGCGCGAGATGGGTGTCGGGTTCCGCGCCACCTCTGGCCCGGTCATCGCCAAATCGGGCGATCTCGCCGCCTTGCTCACCAATCTCGAGGACGGCGACGTCCTGTTCATCGATGAGATTCACCGCCTCGCGCCGGCGGTCGAGGAAGTGCTGTATCCGGCGATGGAGGACCGCGCGCTCGACCTGATGATCGGCGAGGGGCCGTCGGCGCGGTCGGTGCGGATCGACCTGCCGCGCTTCACCCTGGTCGGGGCGACGACGCGGCAGGGGCTCCTGACCACGCCGCTGCGCGACCGGTTCGGCATCCCGGTGCGGCTCAATTTCTACACGGTCGACGAGCTGGAGCGCGTCGTCACCCGCGCCGCCGGGCTGCTCGGACTCGCCATCGCCGCCGATGGTGCGCGCGAAGTGGCGCGGCGTTCGCGCGGCACGCCTCGCATCGCCGGGCGGCTGCTCCGCCGGGTGCGCGATTTCGCCCACGCCGCCGGGCACGAGGTCGTCGATGCACGCGCCGCCGATGCCGCGCTCAACCGGCTGGAGGTCGATGCGCTCGGCCTCGACGCGATGGACCGGCGCTACCTCACGATGATCGCCGACATTTATCGCGGCGGCCCGGTAGGGGTGGAGACGCTGGCGGCGGGCTTGAGCGAACCGCGCGACACGGTGGAGGAAGTGATCGAGCCCTATCTGATCCAGATCGGCATGATTGCCCGCACCGCGCGCGGGCGCTGCCTCAACGGGCCGGCGTGGAAGCATCTGGGGCTCGATCCGCCGACCGGCGGACAGGACGGGCTGTTCGACTGACGAAACGATCGTGGTCGGGCGGCGATGCCCTGTTCATGCGCCGCCGGCTTGGTTAAGGCCCCGGCATGAATGACGCCTGCGACCTTCAGCCGGTCAGCGGCCGGTTCGTCGGGACCGAGCATCGCTACCCGGTGCGCGTCTATTTCGAGGATACCGACCTGTCGGGCGTGGTCTATCACGCCAATTACCTGCGCTTCATGGAGCGTGCGCGTTCCGACATGCTGCGTCTCGCCGGGGTCGACCAGCGCGCCGCGCATGAGGCGGGCGAGGGCGCCTATGCAGTGCGCGACGTGGCGCTGCGCTTCCACGCGCCCGCGAAACTGGACGACGCGCTGGTCGTTGTCAGCCGGCTGATCCAGCTGCGCGCCGCTTCGGTGGTCATTCATCAGAGAGTCATGCGCGGCGACACGATATTGACCGACGCCTCGGTCGAGGCGGCGTTCGTCGCGCCATCGGGTCGGCCGCGGCGCCAGCCTGCGTCATGGGTGGCGGCGTTCGAGCCGCTGGTCTGGAAGGGGAATTGATGGATTTCGCGTTGAATGCCGACCCGGCGACGCTGTCGCCACTTGCGTTGTTCCTTCAGGCCGACTGGGTGGTGAAGGCGGTGATGCTGGGCCTGCTCGCCGCCAGCATCTGGACATGGGGGATCATCATCGCCTTTCTGACCCGGCTGGGGGGCGTGCGCAAATCGATCGCGCGCTTCGACGCGGACTTCGACCGGGCGGAGGACATCGACGCCTTCTACCGCATTCATTCAAAGGGCGAGACCGCGATCGAGCGCGTTTTCGTCGCCGGCGTCGATGAATGGCGACGATCGACCAGCGGCAAGGTGATCGACCGCGAAGGCACGCGCGAGCGCCTCGCCACCGCGATGGGATCGCGCGTCGCCGCCGAAATCGACGCGCTGGCGGATCGCTTGAACGTGCTGGCGACGGTCGGTTCGGTCGCGCCGTTCGTCGGCCTGTTCGGCACGGTGTGGGGGATCATGCGCAGCTTCACCGCGATCGCGCAGGAACAGAGCTCGTCGCTCGCGGTCGTCGCACCGGGGATCGCCGAGGCGCTGTTCGCGACCGCGATCGGCCTGTTCGCAGCCATCCCGGCGGTGATCGCGTACAATCGTTTCGCCCACCGCATCAACGGCGTCGAGGCACGGCTGAGCCGTTTCGCCGACAAGTTCCACGCCCAGCTCAGCCGCGCGCTGGAGGGGTAGGGCGATGGCGATGAACCTGCCGTCATCCAAGGCGAAGGGGCGGCGCGCGCCGATGGCCGACATCAACGTCACCCCGCTGGTCGACGTGATGCTGGTGCTGCTCATCATCTTCATGGTCACCGCGCCGCTGCTCACCGCGGGGGTGCCGGTCAACCTGCCCGACAGCCGGGCCAAGGCGCTCGACCAGGACCAGCAGCCGGTCCAGGTCGCGATCGACGCGGACGGCCGCATCTTCGTCGACAAGGACGAGGTGACTGAGGCGATCCTGCCCGACGTGCTGGCGCGAATTGCCGCGCGCGGCGGCCCCGATGGGCAGCCGCCCCAGGTCTATCTGCGCGCCGACCGCTCGCTCGGCTATGGCCGGGTGATCGGGGTGATGGGCGAGCTCAACCGCGCCGGGCTCAATCGCGTGGCGCTGGTCAGCGCGAGCCGGGACGGGCGGTGAGCGCGGCGACGGCAGGTCCCGGGCGCGCGGAATGGGCGGGGATCGCGGTCGCCGCGATTGCCCATGTCGCGCTGTTCGGCCTGTTGTCGCTCGGCTTCCTCGAAACCCCCAATCCGCTCAATCTGAAGTCCAAGGCGATCGACGTATCGCTGATCGACGATGTGGCGCTGGAGGCCGCCGCCCCGGTCACCGCGGACGCGCCCGCAACTTCGATCGCGCCCGATGCCGGCCCGCCCGAGGATGCCGCGCCCGCCGAGCCGGTGCGGCCACTGCCCGAGCCCGAGCCGGTTGCCCCGCCCGCACCCAAGGCCGCGCCGCCGCCCCGGCCCGAGCCTGCGGCCAGCCCCAAGCCGCCGACCCCCGCCAGGGCGGAGCGCAAGCCGGTGCCGGCCAAGGCGGAGGCGAAGCCCGCACCCAAGACGACGACCGCCAAGGCGTCGGGCAGCGATCCGGCAGCAAAGCGCCCGCGACCGACCGGGGCCCGGCTGGGCAGCGATTTCCTGAAAGGGATCGTCGATCGGCCGTCGGCGGGCAAGGCACAGACGCCGCGCGCGGCCAATGTCGGTGCCCAGGCGGTCGCGGGCCTGGCCGACGCGATTGCGCGCCAGGTCCAGCCCTGCGCCAACCGCATCCCCAATCCGGGCCCCGGCGCCAACCTGATCCGGTCGCGCATCCGGCTCCAGATGAAGCCCGACGGGACGATGGCGGTGCGCCCCGAGCTGCGCGGCCAGACCGGGGTCAATGACGGCAACCAGCGTTATGCCCAGCGCGTCGCCGAACTCGCGATCGCCGCGTTCATCCAGTGCGCGCCCTACACGCTGCCGGCGGAGCTTTACGAAGGCGGCTGGGAAGACATCATTATCAATTACCGGCTTCCCGAATGATGCCGATGCGAAACGAACTTGGATCACGACCGTTCAACGCCCTAACGACGGCGACGAAGAGGATGAGGACCCCGATGCGTAATTCGATCGCCCTTGCGCTTGCTTTGTTCGGTGTGGTCGTTGCCACGCCAGCCTTTGCCCAGGTAGAGGTCGACATCGTCGGTGGCATCAGCGCACCGATGCCGATCGCGATCCCGCCGATGCCGACGCCCAGCGTCGCCTCGACCGCCGCCGGCTCGACCGACGCGCTCGGCCGCGAAGTGGCGCAGGTGGTGACCAACGACCTGCGCAATTCCGGCCTGTTCCGCCCGCTCGGCCCCAATGTCCTGCGCAACGTGACGATGGCGGAGGTGACCGCGCCCGATTACGGCTATTGGGGATCGACGGGTGCACAGGCGCTGATCGAGGGGTTCGTGCGCGCCAATGGCGACGGCACGCTGACCGTCGGCTGCTATCTCTACGACGTATTCGCCCGCACCGAACTGACCCGCCAGGGCTTCGTCGTCCAGCCTGCCGAATGGCGGCGCGCCGCGCACAAATGTGCCGACGCGGTCTATACCCGCCTGTCGGGCGAGGGACCCTATTTCGACAGCCGCATCGTCTATGTCTCGGAAACGGGGCCGAAGAACAAGCGGATCAAACGGCTGGCCATGATGGACCAGGACGGGGCCAACCACCGTTTCCTGACCAACGGCCAGTCGATCGTGCTCAACCCGCGCTTCTCGCCGTCGGGCGACACCCTTGTGTTCATGAGCTACGAGAATGACCGGCCGACGATCTATAGCTACAATCTCGCCACCCGAGCTCAGAGCGCGCTGGTGACCAATGTCAGCCTGGCCTTCGCGCCCAAATTCTCGCCCGACGGCCGCTATGTGCTGTTCTCGATGGCGCGGGCGGGCAATACCGACCTGTACCGCGTGCCCGCCGGCGGCGGCACGCCGCAGCGGCTGACCACCGCGCCCGGAATCGACACGTCGGGCACCTATTCGCCGGACGGGTCAAAGATCGTGTTCGAAAGCGACCGTTCGGGCGGCCAGCAGCTTTACGTGATGAACGCCGACGGGTCGAACCAGCAGCGCATCAGCTTTGGCGGCGGGCGCTATGCGACGCCGGCATGGAGCCCGCGCGGCGACCTGATCGCGTTTACGCGCGTCGGTGGCGGCAAATTCTCGATCGGGGTGATGAGCCCGTCGGGCGGCAACGAACAGATCCTGACCGACGCTTGGGGCGACGAGGGACCGAGCTGGTCACCCAATGGCCGCGTCCTCACCTATCTGCGCACCGCGCAGGGGTCGGGCCGCGCCGAAGTTTGGTCGGTCGACCTGACCGGGGTCAATGAGCGGCGCATTCCGACCCCGCTCGATGGATCGGACCCCGACTGGGGACCGTTACGCAAATGAGCCTGCGGGCGCGACGCAACCTATCTCACAAGGAGAAACGATCATGGCCAAGACGATGACCAAGCTGGTGCTGCTGGCGGCACTCGCCGCGACCGCCGGATGCGCGAAGAAGCGTCCCGACGTGCTGCCGCCCGCCGCGGGCGAGGCACCCGCCCAGACCACGCCGGAAACCACCGGCCCGGTCGGCAACGCCGTCGTCCCCGGGTCGGCGGAGGATTTCCGCCAGACTGTGCGCAGCGACACGGTCAATTTTGCGCTCGACCAGTATGAGATCGACGCGACCGCCGGCGGCATCCTCGACAGCCAGGCGGCGTGGCTGTCGCGCTATCCCAATGTCCGCGTGACGATTGAAGGTCATGCCGACGAACGCGGCACGCGCGAATACAACCTCGCGCTCGGCGACCGCCGCGCGAATGCGGTCGCGACCTACCTCGCCAATCGCGGGATCGCGGCCACGCGAATCACCACGATCAGCTATGGCAAGGAACGCCCGCTGGCACTCGGCTCGGACGAAGCGAGCTGGGCGCAGAACCGCCGTGCGGTGACCGTCGTCGTCGAGTAAGCCAGACGCGGCGCAGCGGGAAACGACGCTGCGCCGCGCTTTTTCATCGCGGTCAAAACGCGTTCCAGTTCGCGAGACACTGTTAACACCCTTCATCATCTCTTTACACTAAGTCATTAACTTGACTGGGCAATATGGGATGGTGGTTCCGATGCTCTTTCGTCTTACATCGACTGCATTTGCGGCGGTTTCGCTGGCGGTAGCGACCCCGGTTCTGGCGCAGTCGCGCTCCACGACGATGGCGGTTACCGCCACCGTGCTGGAGAATTGCAATATCGCGGCGACGCCGATGGCGTTCGGGACGCTGGGTGGCGTCGGCGGCACCGATAGCGACACGACCGCATTGGTCACGCTGACCTGTACGCCCAACGCGGATTTCGAGGTCGCGATGGACAACGGCCAGAACGCCCAGGCGTCGCAGCGCCGCCTGCGCAGCGTGCTGGGCACCGAATATCTGCCGTACCAGATCTATCGCGACGCGGGACGCACCCAGGCGTGGGGCAGCACGAGCGGGCTCAACACCCAGCCCGGCACCGCACCGCTGGGTCTGGCGACCTTCACCGCTTATGGGCGCATTCCCGCGAGCGCGACCCCGGTCACCGCGGGCGTCTATACCGACACGGTCACCGTGACGGTCAATTTCTGAACATGCGATGGGAACGCGTCGCCCCTTGACGATTGCCTGCGGTGCCCCGCCGCGGGTCGATCACGGGTCTGCCGGATCACGCCGGCGCGGTTCCGGCCGGCCGCGGCGCATCCGGACGGCGGCGGCGATCGGGCTGGCACTGCTCACGGTTGCGACCGCAACCCGCGCCGCGTTGCCGGGGGGCCTGGAGATGAGCCCGTTGCGGATCGACCTGACCCCGGAAATCCCGGCACAGCGGCTGACGCTGCGCAACGGCGGCGATCGGCCGGTCGCGGTGCAGCTTCGCGCGTTCGAGTGGCAGCAGGACGGGCAGGGCGACGTCTATTCGCGCACCGATCGCCTGAGCGTGACGCCCGCGATCGTCGAGATCGCGCCAGGCGCGACGCAGCTGTTCCGGGTTGCGCCGCGCGCCGCCGCCGATGTGCCCGAGCAGCGGTATCGCGTCGTCGTCGACGAGTTGCCCGCCCCCGAGGCCACGCCGGTCGCAGGCATGGCAACCCGGTTGCGGATCACCGTGCCGGTGTTCGTGGCTGCCCCGGCGGCACGCGACAGTCGCCTGCGCTGGACCCTGTCCGCAGCGGGGCTGCGCGTTGCCAACCTGGGCGACCGAAGCGCGCGCCTCTATCCCGGCAGCATCGTGAACGCGGCCGGGCAGACCGTCGCGACAATGGCCGCGCCGCCGCGTTACCTGCTGGGCGGCAGCGCGTTACCGGTCATGCTCGACCGGGTGCCGAGTTGCGCGGCGGGGGAGCTGACGCTCGTTCGCGCCAACGCGGACGGCTCCTCCGATGCACCCCAGCCGATCCTGTGCGGCTAAGCTTGCGCACGCCCTGTCCCCGGTGTCGCTACTGGTGGGCTTTGCGGCGGCGTGGCCGGCGGCGGCCGCCGACCGGGACGATCCGTTCAGGCTCAATCCGCTCGAACTGAAACGCGGATCGACCGGAGCGACCGAGTGGCTGGTCGAGGTCGAGATCGACGGCGACCGCACCGACACCCTGGTCGCGTGCCGGGTGACGCCCGAGGGGCTGCTCCTCGCCGCGGAGGATGCCCGGCGCATCGGGGTGTCGGGCATAACGATTCCCGGCGGGGTACTGTTGCGCGCGGGCGCGCCGGGGTGGCGGCTGGATCGTGCGAACGGGGTGCTGATCGTTACGACCGCCGATCGCGTCCAGCAGATCGACCTGAGCGCGCCGGCGCAACCGCAGGCGACGGGGCGGGCGCGGGCGGTGGTCGCGGTGATTGCCGACTATGATCTCAACCTGATCGCCGACCGCGACGGCGTTCGCCCAGCAGGTCTGGTCGCCGGAAGGCTGGCGCGCGGGCCGAGCGCGCTCGACACCGGATGGGCGATCACGGCGGGTCCGGGCGGCGGCACGCGGCTGGCGCGGCTCGACACCAGTTTCTCGACCTTCTGGCCCGATCGCACGCTGGGCATCCGGATCGGCGACTTCATTTCGCGGCCAGGCCCGGCGACCCGCGCGCTGCGGCTGGCGGGCGTCCAGTTCGGGACGCGGTTCAACGTCGCGCCCGATCTGATCACCCGGCCGGTGGCCGAGCTGTCGGGATCGGTCGCGGTCGCCTCCACGCTCGACCTGCTGCTCAACGATCGGCGGGTACGCCGCGACCAGGTGAGCGGGAATTACGCGCTCAGCCGCGTTCCCCTGGTGCCCGGGCGCAACCGGATCGACGTCGCGCTGACCGACGTGACCGGGCGACAGGTGATCCAGACGCAGCGGGTCTACAGCCTGAGCGACGCGCTGGCCGCGGGGCGCACCGACTTTTCGATCGAGGCCGGCCTGATCCGCAGAGGATATGGCTTCCGCAATCCGCGCTATCGGGGTGCCGCCGCCAACATGGTCGTGCGCCACGGCCTGAGCGATCGCATCACCGGCGAGATCAACGCACAGCTTGCCGGTGACTTCGCCTCGATCGGCGGGGTCGGTCACCTCACGATCGGGGGGCTCGGCGCGCTCAGCCTGGGGACGCAGGCGAGCCGGTCGGCGCGCGGGGGCCGGACGCAATCGGGCGCGGCGTTCAGCGCGGCGTTCGAATCGATCGGCCCCGTGGTGTCGGGGCGGATCGCGGCGCGACACACATCGGGCGACTATGCCGACCTTGCGCGATCGGCGGGTGACCCGCGACCCGAAGCCTTTGTCGTCGGGACCGTCGATTTCGACCTGGGTCGCCTGGGCGCGATCGACCTTCAGGTGGCGGAGCGGAGCGGGCCGGGAATCCGCCGGCTTGACGATGCGCCGCCGCGCAACAGCCGGGGTGTTTCGATCGGGTATCGCCAGACGCTGGCGCGCCGGATGAGCCTGTATGTGCGGGCAGACGGGCGGCGCGACGCCGGGTGGCGCTTTTCGGCGATGGCTGGGCTGTCGGCGGCTTTCGGGCCGCGCACGACCGTGTCCGCATCGGTCCTGGCCGCGCAGGGCGGGACGCTCGCCACCGCCGGCGTCTATCAGGGCGACACCGCTCCGGGCGAATGGGGGTATGCCGTCCAGGCCGTGACGGGTGGCGTCGATGCGGCCGAGGTCGCCGTCGCCCGGCGCTGGCACGGCGTGCGCGGCGAGGCCGGACTGCGCCTGGTCGAGGGGACGGCCCAGGGTCGCGTGAACGCACGCGGCACCGTCGTGTTCGCCGATGGCAGCGCATTCGCGACGGCATCCAGCCATGGCGGCATCGCCATCCTGCGGACCGGTTCGCCGACCGCGGTGCGGGTGATGCATGAAGGGCGTCCCGCCGGTGAGGCGAGCGCGCGGCGTCCCGCCATGATCGCCAACGTTCCCGCCTTCGTTCGCTCACGGTTCGAGATCGACCCGGTGAGCATTCCGCCCGATGCAGTGGTGCGTCAGGCCGGTGTGGTGGCGTCGGTGCCCGACCGCGGCGTGATCGCGGTCGACCTGGCGGTCGAGCGCTATGTGGCGGCGCGGCTGGTCCTGCGCGATGCGGACGGCAACCCGATCCCGCCGGGCACCGCGCTTTACGCCTTTCCCTCAGGCGCACGCTACCGGGTGGGTTTCGATGGCGAGCTGGAGATCAACGCGGCGCTCGCGGATGCTGAACTGCGCGTCCGCTATGGTCCGTCGACTTGCTTCGTCGCGCTCGACGGCCGCGCGAATCCTGTCGCCGACACGCCGGCGGTGCGGACATGCCATCCCCGGATCGCGGACACGCGCGGTTCGGGTCCGCGCTAGCCGAAATGGCTTGCCCGCCACCGATGCATGATATAAAAGTGATATCACATTAACGGGAGGCAAAAGCATGAATACGGCGAACGACCGCGCGCTGCGCATGACGTCGGAACGCGAAATCACGACGCGAAGCGGCTATGGCATGCTGGCGGTGGCACTGGTCTTGAGCGTCGCCAGCGTCGGGGCGACGACGATGGTGCGCGCCGCGCCGGCGCCGGCGGTGACGGTCATGGTGATCGCCGGGCTGCTTACGATCTTCGTCCTGGCGGGCTTCTACCTGCTCCAGCCCAATCAGGCGGCGGCGATCCTGCTGTTCGGCGATTATCAGGGGACCGATCGCACCACCGGGCTGCGCTGGACCTGGCCGTGGCTGTCCAAGAAGAAGGTGTCGGTGCGCATCCACAACATCACGTCGGAAAAGCTGAAGGTGAACGACCTGCGCGGCAATCCGGTCGAAATCGCGTCGAACGTGGTGTGGCGTGTGGCGGACACCGCCCAGGCGCTGTTCGACGTCGACGATTATCGCGAGTTCATCAACATCCAGATCGAGAGCGCGGTGCGCGCGATCGGGTCGCGCTATCCCTATGACGATTTCGATGCGGACAGCGTGACGCTGCGCGGCGACGGCGATCATGTCGCCAACGAACTGCGCCGCGAGCTGCAGGAACGCGTCGAGATGGCGGGCATCCAGATCGACGAGTGCCGGCTGACCCACCTCGCCTATGCGCAGGAAATCGCGCAGGCGATGCTGCGCCGGCAACAGGCCGAAGCGGTCATCGCCGCGCGCGCCAAGCTGGTCGAGGGCGCGGTGTCGATGGTCGAACATGCGCTGGAACAGCTGTCGAGCAAGCAGGTGGTCGAACTGGACGACGAACGCCGCGCGGCGATGGTGTCCAACCTGATGGTCGTGCTGTGTTCGGAGCGCGACACCCAGCCGGTGGTGAACGCGGGTTCGCTGTACCAGTAAGCATCGAAAGGTGGCCGTTCCCCCCAAAAAGGCGTTTCCGCTCAGGCTCGACCCCGCATTGTTCGCGGCGATCGAGCGGTCGGCGGCGGGCGACCTGCGCAGCGTCAACGCGCAGGTCGAGTGCCTGCTGCGCGAGGCGCTGGCGCGGCGCGGCGTGCGGCTGGCTCCGCCCGAGCGCGCCCGGCGGGGGCGGCCCCCCAAGGAGAGTGAATGATGCGCGGAAATTCGTGTTTCAAGTGCGGCGGCTCGATGACGGAGGGGTTCACCTTTCGCACCAATCACAGCGGCCAGCATGCCGTGGCGGAATGGATCGAGGGCGCGCCGCAGAAAAGCTTCTGGAACGGGCTCAAGCTCTCCGGTCGCAAGCGGATCGACATCCAGACCTATCGCTGCAGCCGCTGCGGCCTGCTGGAATCATATGCCCGCAGCTGAGGACCCCAAGCTTGCGATGATGCGAACGTGCCGGCGACTTGGGTCGCCGGGCAAACCGGGAAGGGGACGGACGATGCGATCGAGACTGACGGGCCTGACCAGCGCCTTGCTGGCGATGGCGACACCCTGCGCGGCCCAAGGGGCTGATCCGGCCGCGCCGGTCGAGATCGCGACCGCCGGCCCCCGGGGGCCGCTGGCCGGCACGCTGATCCTGCCGGCGCCCGATCGGCCGGTGGTGCTGATCCTGCCCGGATCAGGTCCGACCGACCGCGACGGCAACAGCCCGCTGGGTATCCGGGCGAGCAGCTACCGCCTGCTCGCCGAGGCGCTGGCACGGCGCGGCATCGGCAGCGTGCGCGCCGACAAGCGCGGCCTGTTCGGCAGCAAGGACGCGGTCGCCGACCCCAATGCGGTCACCGTCGCCGACTATGCCCGCGACGCGGGCGGCTGGATCGACACGATCAGGAAACGGACGGGGCGGCCCTGCGTCTGGCTCGCCGGTCATAGCGAGGGCGGGCTGATCGCGCTGGTGACGGCACAGGGGCGCAGCGATATTTGCGGGGTGGTGCTGATCGCCGCGCCGGGCCGCAAGCTGGGCGACGTGTTGCGCGAACAATTGCGCGCCAACCCCGCCAATGCGCCGCTGCTGCCCGCGGCGATGGCAGCGATCGACACGCTGGAGGCCGGCGGATCGGTCGACGCGGCGACGTTGCCGCCGCCGTTGCTGGCGCTGTTCAATCCGGCCGTGCAGCCGTTCCTGCGCGACCTGATGGCGCAGTCGCCGACCGCACTTGCGGCGGCGTTGAAGGTGCCGCTGCTGGTCATCGCCGCCGAGCGCGACATTCAGGTGCCGCCTACCGACGGTGAGGCGCTGGCGGGCGCGAAGCCCGGCGCGGTGCTGGTCCGCGTGGCCGATGCCAACCACGTGTTGAAACGCGTGACGTCGGACGACCGTGCGGCCAACCTGGCGACCTATGCCGACCCGTCGCTGCCGGTGGTGCCGGAGATCGTCGATGCGATCGTCGCATTTGTCGGCAAGGATTTGGGTTCGGCCCGCTAACGGATCTGCGTATGTCGCAAGGCCTGTCCGTCGAACCCGATTGGATCGTCGCCCCGGCCTCGTGCCGGGGTCCACTGCGCCACATCGCGGCCGCTGCGCCGGTCTGAGCCGCCTCAACGGCGTAAGGTCACGTATCCTTGCGTGCGGTCAGAGGCCTGTGCCGGCTGCGTGGTCGACCCCGGCACGAGGCCGGGGTTACGGCGTGCGGGATGACACCCTCCGCGATCGGCCGACCTCTAACGCTGCCGCCGCCGCTCCGCGCGCGAGTCGTACGCGTTGGCGGGGTCGAACGCCTCGTCGAGCAGGCGGGCGAGGCGCAGGCCGGCGCGCTCGACCTGAAGGCGCTGGGGATCGACCGAGCGGTTGATCGAGTCGTTGCTGAGTTTCACCGACGACTGGGGCGGGCCGCACGGGTCGCCGCCCTGCGCTTCGGCATAGGCGACGTCGCGCGCCACCTGCCACGCCTGCTGCGCCCAGTCGGCGGTGGTGCCGGCGGTGATCGCCGACTTTTCATCGGCGGTATAGCTGCGGACGAGGCTGGGCGGCGTCGAGATCGCGCGTTCGGCCAGTGCGCCGTCCCAGATCGAATGCAGGTTCAGACGCTCGCTTTCATAATCGCCATAGGCCGCCTTGACCGCATTGCCGCCGCGATCCTGGCGATTGCCCGAATGGAGCGGCATGTGCATGTCGCCGACGAAGTGGATGAGGAAGGCGAGCGCGGCCACCTTCTCGCGCATCGGGATCGAGCTGTCCTGCAGCAGCTTCACGTCGCGGTCGATCTGTGCCGAGACGCAATTGCCGTTTGCGCACGCGCTTTCCAGATCGAACGGCTTGCAGATGTCGATCGTCTGGTAATGCCAGGGTGCCGAATAGTTGAAACGCAGCCCCATGCCGCGGATGCAGTCGGGCCAGACGCTTGCGTCCTCGGGCGTCGCCGCGCGGCACGTCGGCGTTTCCAGCAGCGCCGATTTCGCCAGCATCGCGCGCACCTTGGCGCGGGTGGCGGGGCTCACATTGGCCATCGCGATATCGGCAATCGTCGCGTGCGCGTAACGGCCATAGGCGTTCGCCGTCGACGGCAGGAGGAGGCTGGCGATGGCGAGCGCGGCGAGGAGATGTCTGAGCATGAATGGCCTGCCTGAAGATGGATTTCAGTTACGCAACCCGCTCATCCTGAGTAGCCGCTGAGCGAAGCCAAAGCGGCGTATCGAAGGACGAGCGCGCGGTCTCTGTCCTCCGATAGCGGCCTTCGACTTTGCTAAGTCCCTACTCAGGATGACCGGGTTGGGTGTGTGGCTGGCCGCTACCGGCCGATTGCGACGATTGAAAGACGGTCGCGGGGCCGACTTTCCGATTATTCCTCATCCCCGTAAATCGCGACCTTGCGCGTCCCGCCGGCGATGGCGCGGCCGCGATACATGCCCGGCGTGTTGAAGCTCCATGCTGCTTCCCCGGTCGGGCCGGTGACGATGACGCCGCCGTCACCGCCCAGGTCGGCGGTTTCCTTCATTACGGCGTCGGCGGCCTGTTGCAGCGTTTCGCCCTTGAAGCGCACGCGCGCGCAGATTTCGTGCGCGACGCCCTCGCGGATGAAGAACTCGCCCGCGCCGGTGGCGGAAACCGCGCAGGCGCGGTCGTCGGCGTAGGTGCCCGCCCCGATCACCGGCGCGTCACCGATCCGGCCCCAGCGCTTGCCGGTCAGCCCGCCGGTCGAGGTCGCGGCGGCGACATGTCCTGCCTTGTCGAGCGCGACGGCGCCGACGGTGCCGTATTTCAGGTCGATATCGAACCAGCCCGCCGAACGCGACTTGAGCTCGTCGAGCTGGCGACGGCGCTCGGGCGTGGCGAACCAGCTGGGGTCGACCGTCTCGACGCCGTTGTCGCGCGCGAACTCCTCCGCCCCCGCGCCCGACAGCATCACGTGCGGGCCCTTCTCCATCACCTTGCGCGCCAGCGTGACCGGGTTCTTGATCGTCGACACGCCGGTGACGGCCCCGGCGCCACGCGTCGCGCCGTCCATGATCGCGCTGTCGAGTTCATTGGTGCCGTTCCAGGTGAACACCGCGCCGCGCCCGGCGTTGAAATGGGGGTCGTCCTCCAGGATCCGGACCGCGGCCTCGACCGCATCGAGCGCGCTGCCGCCGCGTTCGAGCACCGCCGATCCCGCGACCAGCGCCTGGTCGAGCGCGGCGCGCACCGCCTTGTCCTGTTCGGGCGTGATCCGTTCGCGTTCGATCACGCCCGCGCCGCCATGAATGACGAGCGTCCATTGCGGGCGATCCTGGGCGTGGGCGGGCAGGGACATCAGCAGGGCTCCGATCAACAGGGGAAGACGCATCAGATGGGTTCCTTCACGACTGGGTCGCGACCCTAGCAGGCATCGCGCGCGGTTCCAGCCGGGGACGCAGGCCGATCAGTGGCCGCAGCCAGCCGATGCGCCGCCCGGCGAGATAGAAAGCCCAGCAGCCCGCGACCGTTGCCGCCAGCGTGATTGCGAACTCGATCGGCGCCGAGGGGGCAAATCGACGCAGCGCCCACACCACCGCGACGATGATCGTCTGGTGGATGAGGTAGAAGGGAAAGACCGCCTCGGTCAGCATCGTGCGGCGCGGATGGTCGCGGTCGAGGAAGCGATCGGCAAGCCCGATCAGCGCGACGATCGCCCCCCATTGCTGGACGCTGTGCGCGGACAGATAGACCGGCAGAAAGTCGCGCGCGATCGGGATCGCACCGGGCCAGTTGAGCTCGGCCGCCGCCTTGACGCCATAGCCCGCGATCGCGGCCAGTCCGGCGACTTTCCACCACCGGCGGATCGCCGCCATCGCCGCCGCCGATCCGGCCAGTCCGAAGCCGAACAGGAAGGCGGGCAGATAGATGGCATGGGCGACCGGATCGTCGAACAGCGCGTGCGTCTCGCCGCGCATCGGGAACCAGCGCAGATGGACCGCGAGCAGCCAGGCGAGCGGCAGCACGAGCACGCCGACGCCGCCGAAGGCGCGGTCGAACACGCGCTGGAGCCACGGTGTGCGCACCAGTGCGATCAGCACCGCCAGCGCCATGGTATAGACCCACAGATAACCGACGAACCACAGATGGTTCCAGGTCGGCAGGACGAGCCCGTCGAGCGTGCCGAAGCGGAAATAGTCGTGGATCCAGAAATGCGGCAGCCCGAAGCCGTAGCCATGCTTGGTGACGAGCTCGATCCAGGGCTGGGGCGGCACGACGACGATGACGCCGAACAGGAGCGGCACGACCAGCCGCACGGTGCGGTTGCGCGCGAAGGCCGTCACGCCGCCGGCGCGGCGCAGCAGTGCGCGCGTGGCGTAGCCCGAGACGACGAACAATAGCGCCAGCCGCCACGCGTTGAGCGCCAGCATCGGCACCACCACCCAATCGGCGACGTGCGGCGACTTCACGTGGAAGTTCCAGGGCGCATAGACGAGGCCGATATGATAGAGGATCAGCAGCGCGAACGCCGCGATCCGCAGCCAGTCCATCCCGTAATGCCGCGCGATCGGCGGGGCCGCGTCCGGGCGGGGGGCGGTCGCCGTGTGCGTCATCGCTTCGCTTTAGGGGGAAACCGACCGCGACGATAGCGGGGTCGGCGCGTATCGCCTTCCGCTGTCGCGGCGGGGCGGCTATACCGGCCGCATCATCGGCTCTTCAGCGGGAAACCCCATGTCTGTTCGTCCCTGGCGCGATATCATCCGCCGCAAGTCCCGCCAGATCATGGTCGGCAACGTGCCGGTCGGCGGCGATGCGCCCGTCACGGTGCAGACGATGACCAATACCGAAACCCATGACGTCCGCGGCACGATCGACCAGATCCGCCGTTGCGAGGAAGCGGGTGCCGACATCGTCCGCGTGTCCTGCCCCGATGTCGAAAGCACCGCGGCGCTCAAGCAGATCGTCCGCGCCGCCCGCGTGCCGATCGTCGCCGACATCCATTTCCACTACAAGCGCGCGCTCGAGGCCGCGGATGCGGGCGCGGCATGCCTGCGCATCAACCCCGGCAATATCGGTTCGGCCGACCGGGTGCGCGAAGTGGTCAACGCCGCCAAGGCCAATGGCTGCGCGATCCGTATCGGCGTGAATGCCGGCAGCCTGGAAAAGGACCTGCTCGAAAAATATGGCGAGCCGTGCCCGGAGGCGCTGGTCGAAAGCGCGCTCGACCATATCAAGCTGCTGCAGGACCATGATTTCCACGAATTCAAGGTGGCGGTGAAGGCATCCGACATCTTCCTGGCGGTCGCCGCCTATCAGCAGCTCGCGGAAGCCGTGGATTGCCCGCTGCACCTGGGCATCACCGAAGCCGGCGGGTTCGTCGGTGGCACCGTCAAGTCGGCGATCGGCATCGGCAGCCTGCTCTGGTACGGTATCGGCGACACGATCCGCGTCAGCCTGTCCGCCGAGCCCGAGGAGGAGGTGCGCGTCGGCTTCGAAATCCTCAAGAGCCTGGGGATCCGCAACCGCGGTGTGCGCGTCGTGTCGTGCCCCAGCTGCGCGCGCCAGGGCTTCGACGTGATCCGCACCGTCCAGACGCTCGAGGAGCGGCTCCAGCATATCCGCACGCCCTTGTCGCTCAGTGTGTTGGGCTGCGTCGTTAACGGCCCGGGTGAGGCGCGTGAGACCGATATCGGGCTGACCGGCGGCGGTGCGGGCAAGCATATGGTCTATCTGTCGGGCGTGACCGACCACACGGTCGAGGACGCCGACATGGTCGATCACATCGTCCGGCTGGTCGAGGCCAAGGCCGCCGAGATCGAGGCCGCGAACGAGGCGAAAGCGGCCTGATCGACTGGACCGAGCCGCGGTTCAGCCCGCGTCGGGTTCCGGCCCCGACGGCGTGTTGGGTGCGACATCCTCCGCGCGGAAGCCCAGCGTCACGTGGCGCTTCACCTCGCCCGCGACATCGCTGACGAGATAGAGCGGCCGCCGCTTGGCCTCGACATAAAGGCGGCCGAGATATTCGCCGATCATGCCCAGCACGAACATCTGCACCGCGCCCAGCACGACCACGACCAGCATCAGCGACGTCCAGCCCGGCAGCGCGTGGCCCATCGCGAACGCGCCCAGGATATAGATGACGAGCAGCACCGACGCCGCCGTCAGCCACAGTCCGACATGGCTGGCGAAACGCAAGGGCGCGGTCGAGAAGCCGGTAACCGCATCGAGCGCGAATCGGATCATCTTGGCGAGCGGATATTTGCTCTCGCCTGCGATGCGTTCGGCGCGGTCATAGGCGAGCGGCACCTGGCGGAAACCGATCCACGCGACCATGCCCCGCACGAAGCGCGCCTGTTCGGGCAGCGCCAGCAGCGCATCAAGCGCGCGGCGGCTCATCAGGCGGAAATCGCCGGTGTCGAGCGGGATCGGCGTGTCGGTCACGCGGTCGAGCACGCGATAGAAGGCGGCGGCGGTCAGCTTCTTGAAAAAGGTCTCGCCCTCGCGCTTGCGGCGCACGGCATAGACGACGTCGGCCTCCTCCGCCGCCATCACGCGGCGCATTTCGCTCAACAGCTCGGGCGGATCCTGAAGGTCGGCATCGATGATCAGGATCTGGTCGCCCGCGCACAGATCGAGCCCGGCGGTCAGCGCCAGCTGGTGCCCGTGATTGCGAGAGAGGTTGATCGCGACGACGTGGCGGTCGCCCGCCGCCAGCCGCTGCATGACCGGCCAGCTGGCGTCGCGCGACCCGTCATTGACCAGAACGACCTCGTAATCCTCGCCCACCGCCGCGCGCGCCGCCGCCCGATACACGCGCGTGCAGGGCGTCGAGGCACGCTTCCTCATTGTAGCAGGGGATGACGATCGAGAGCGCGGGGCGAATCATGGCCGCGCGGTCTACGCCTTTTCGCTGCCGAGTCGAGGGGGCGGGGGCGGAGCGCTACCGCGACATCGTTGCTGTCCTTCTCAGAGGCTGACCGGGAAAGGGGATGATCGCAAGACCCCGCCACTCCTTCCTCGTCACCCCGGCCTCGTGCCGGGGTTCACCGCGCAACCCGCACGGGTCCATCATCAGCGCGCTTCCCGTGCCCAGCGCATTGGCTCGGCTCCAACTGGCGCGCAACGGTGCTTTGCGGCGCGGTGGACCCCGGCACAGGGCCGGGGTGACGGGTTCTGGTGGTGGGAAGCGCGCGCGGGCCTGGCTCAGCGATGGCGCTATGTTCGCGGCTCCCGCCTCAGGCGGCCACCGTCACGAAGCTGTCCATCACCCGCTTGCGTCCGGCCTGCTCGAAATCGATCTCCAGCTTGTTGCCCTCGATCTCCGCGATCGCGCCATAGCCGAATTTCTGGTGGAAGACGCGCATTCCGACCGCGATGTCCTTGCGCGCCGGGGCGCCGACGCTGACCGCCGACGCGCGCCCCTCGAACACGCGCGGGCTTTCGCGCACGAAGGTGGAGGCGGGCGACGCCGCGCGCTGCCATCCGGGCCCACGCCCGGTGCCGCGCGCGACGTCGGCGAACGGATCGCTGCGTTCGGACCAGTTGGCGCGCCACAGGCTTTCGCCGCCGCTCATCGTCGTCTCGCTCTCGATATGCTCGGGTGGCAGTTCACCGACGAAACGGCTGGGGATGCTGCTCGTCCACTGGCCATAGATGCGGCGATTGGCCGCGTGAAGGATCACCGCGCGCCGCCGCGCCCGGGTGATCGCGACATAGGCGAGCCGGCGCTCCTCCTCCAGGCTGGCGAGGCCGCCTTCGTCGATCGCGCGTTGCGAGGGGAAGACGCCTTCCTCCCACCCGACCAGGAACACCGTGTCGAACTCCAGCCCCTTGGCGGCGTGGATCGTCATGATCGTCACCTGCGGCTCATCGCGCCCGCCGTCATTGTCCATGACCAGGCTGACATGCTCCAGGAACGCGCCGAGGCTTTCATATTCCTCCATCGCGCGGACGAGTTCGTTCAGATTCTCGAGCCTCCCCGCCGCCTCGGCGGTCTTGTCCGCCTGCCACATCGCGGTGTAGCCGCTTTCGTCGAGCAATTGCCGGGCGAGCTCAGGGTGCGGCAGGTCGCGCGCCATGTCGCGCCAACGGCTGATGTCGCCGATCAGGCTGCCGAGCGCGCGGCGCGCCTGCGGCGTCAGCTCGTCGGTGTCGAGGATGCGCGCGGCGGCGTGGAGCAGCGGCAGGCCCTGCGCGCGCGCCAGCTGATGCACCTTGGCCACCGCCTTGTCGCCCAGACCTCGTTTGGGCACGTTGACGATGCGCTCGAACGCTAGGTCGTCGGCGGGCTGGTTGACGATGCGCAGATAGGCGAGCGCGTCGCGGATTTCCTGCCGCTCATAGAAGCGGAAGCCGCCGACGATGCGATAGGGCATACCGATCGCGATGAAGCGGTCCTCGAACTCGCGGGTCTGGTGCTGGGCGCGGACCAGGATCGCGAACCGGTCGAGCGACTGGCCATCGCGCTGGCCGCGCTCGATCTCCTCGCCGACGCGGCGGGCTTCTTCGGGGCCGTCCCAGACGCCGACGACCCGGACCTTCTCGCCCGCATCCAGCTCGGTCCACAGCGTCTTGCCGAGCCTTCCGCCATTATGCGCGATCACGCCGGCGGCTGCGCCCAATATGTGCGGGGTCGACCGGTAATTCTGTTCCAGCCGGATGACCTTGGCACCCGGGAAGTCGCGCTCGAAGCGCAGGATATTTTCGACCTGTGCGCCGCGCCACGAATAGATCGACTGGTCGTCATCGCCGACACAGGCGATGTTGCGCCGCTCCTGCGCGAGCAGCCGCAGCCACAGATACTGGACGCTGTTGGTGTCCTGATACTCGTCGACCATGATGTAGCGGAAGCGCTGCTGATAGCTGCTCAGCACCTCGCGGTCAGTTTTCAGGATCGTCAGCACGTGGAGCAGCAGGTCGCCGAAATCGCAGGCGTTGAGGGCGCGCAGCCGGTCCTGATAGGCGCGGTACATTTCCTGACCGCGGCCATTGGCGTAGAGCTCGTTCTCGCCCGCATCGAGATCGGCAGGGGTCAGCCCCTTGTTCTTCCACCCGTCGATCAGCCCGCCCAGCTGGCGCGCCGGCCAGCGTTTCTCGTCCAGGTCGGCGGCGGCGATCAGCTGCTTGAGCAGGCGCAGCTGGTCGTCGGTATCGAGGATGGTGAAGTTGGGTTGCAGTCCGACCAGTTCGGCGTGGCGGCGCAGCATCTTGGCCCCGATCGCGTGGAAGGTGCCGAGCCACGGCATCCCCTCGACCAGGTCGCCGACCATGCGCCCGACCCGCTCGCGCATCTCGCGCGCGGCCTTGTTGGTGAAGGTGACCGACAGGATCTCGCTCGGATAGGCGCGGCGCGTGTAGAGCAGATGCGCGAGCCGGGCGGTCAGTGCCGCGGTCTTGCCCGTGCCGGCGCCCGCCAGCATCAAGACCGGCCCGTCAGTGGTCAGCACCGCCTCGCGCTGCGGCGGATTGAGCCCGCGCAGATAAGGGGGATCATCGGGGGCGGACGCGGGAAGACTCATCGGTGAACAGTTAGGGAACGCGCAGGCCTGGGGCAACCCGGTTCGCGGGTTCAGGCGCGGCGGAGCAGTGTCAGCTTGGCCTTGCCGTGCACCCGCTCGGCGTCGATCGCAAAGCCGGCGGCAACGACATCCTCGTCGCGCGCGGTTTCGACGCTGATCCAGGTCGCGGGGCCGATCCAGCCGAGCCGCGCCAGCTTGTCGAGCGCGACATTGCCCGCGCCGCTGCGATAGGGCGGATCGACCAGCATCAGGTCGACCGGCTGGCTGACCGGGCCCAGTGCGAGCACCGACTGCGCGCGCACATCGGTGCCGGTCGCGCCGAGTCGGGCGATATTCGCCTTCAGCGCCTCAAGGGCGGCGCGGTCCTGTTCGACGAACAGGCAGGCAGCAGCGCCGCGCGACAGCGCCTCCAGGCCCAGCGCGCCCGATCCGGCGAACAGGTCGGCGACGCGCAGCCCGTCGAAGCTGCCGACCCGACTGGTCAGCATCGAAAACAACGCCTCGCGCGTGCGGTCGGCGGTGGGGCGGGTGGCGTCCCCTTTGGGCGCGATCAGCGGCCGTCCGCGCCATGTGCCGGCGATGATCCGCATCTATCGCGCTTTCTTCGTGGTACCGCCGGGGTCGCGCTTGCGCCGGGGCGGACCCGGTTTGGCCTTTTTCTTCGCCCAGCCTGCGGGCTTCTTGGCCGGTCGCGGCGCGCGTTCGGGCTCCGGTGCCGGCGACTCGCGCGCGGTCCGTTCCGCCGGTGCCGCCTTCACGCGCCGCGGCTTTGCCTCTTTGGCGGGCTTTGGCCGGGGCTTGGCCTCACCGGCTGGCCGCGCATGCGACCTGGTCTTCGGCGGCGAGTCCGGCTCGCCCCTGCGCTCCGGCCTGGGTCGCCTTTCGGCCGCGGCCGCGACCGGAATCGTCACGCGGACCGGAGCCATCGCGTTCATGTCCTTGCGGAACGCGACGACGTCGTGCTGGCGGATTTCGTCGACCGCGCCGATGCCCAGCCCGTCGAGCAGGAACGGGCCATAACGCGTGCGGATCAACCGGGAGACCTGGAGCCCGAGATGTTCGAGCACGCGGCGAACCTCGCGGTTTTTGCCCTCGGTCAGCGTCAGCTCGATCCACATGTTCGCGCCCGTGCGCCGCTCCAGATTCGCGTTGATCGAGCCGTAGCGCACGCCATCGATCTCGACGCCGAGCATCAGATCCTCGAGCTGCGCCTGGCTGACCTGGCCATAGGCGCGCGCGCGATAGCTGCGCTCGACCCCTGATTTGGGCAGTTCGAGCTGGCGCTTCAGTTCACCGTCGGTGGTGAGCAGCAACAGGCCCTCGGTATTGAGGTCGAGCCGCCCGACCGGCATCACGCGCGGCAGGTCGCGCGGCAGGCGGTCGTAAATCGTCGCGCGGCCCCGCGGATCGCGCTCGGTGGTCAGCACGCCGCTGGGCTTGTGAAAGCGGAACAGCCGGGCCGGGGCAGGGGCCTTTACCGCCTGCCCGTCGACCGTCACGCCCCTGAGCGATGTGAGCACGGTCGCAGCGGTCTCCAAAGGCTTGCCGTCGAGCGCGATGCGACGCTCGTCGATCATGCGCTCGATCTCGCGGCGCGACGCGATGCCGGCGCGCGACAGCAATTTCGCGATGCGCTGCGGTTCTTTCGGTTTGGACGGCCCCATGGCGACGGTGATATAGACACTGCTGGCCGACCGACAAAAAAACTTTGCTGCCGGGCGGCGATTTCGTCGGCAGGACGTTGTGCGGAAGGGGCCGCGCAGACGGTCGCTTCAGGGACGAGCGAATACGACAAGATGCTGTTTACCCGCAAAACCCGGCGCATCACGCGCATCATGGTGGTCGAGGACGAGCCGCTCGTCGCGTTCGACACCGAATATCATCTGACCGAATCCGGCTTCGAAATCGCCGCGACGGTCGATTCGGTCGCGGATGCGCTGGCGGTGATCGCGCGTGACGAGCCGCTGGACCTGGCGCTGGTCGACCTGACGCTGGCGGACGGTTCGGGAATCGATGTCGCGCGCGCGGCGGTGGCGCGCGGCGTCATGGTGCTGTTCGTTACCGGCAATTGTCCGGGCGACGCCCGCGCGCTCGCGGCGGGCTGCCTGTCGAAACCCTATGGTCCGCGTGACCTGACCGGGGCGATCGAAGCCATCGAAGCCGTGCGCGACGGCCACGCGCCGAAAAAGCTGCCCGGCGGGTTCAGCCTGTTCCTGGAGCGCGCGGCCTGAGGCGGTCCTCGATCCGGTTGAACCGGATCGCCGCGCTCGGTCATTTGCACCACGTCACTGGCTGTCGCCCGTCCCCAGGCGCGCGGCGGCGCGTTCGACCGCGCGGGCGATCTGGTCGGCAAGCTCGGGATCGTCGACGGCGCGGGCGATCGACACGCCGCCCGCCAGCATCGCCAGCAGGGCGATCGCCGCCTCCTGGTCGCCATCCAGCGCAGCAGCCGCGACGACCTCACGAAACTCGGTGGTGAAGGCATGGCGGGCCGCATCGTCAGAGCGGGCGACGTCACCGGTCAGGCTTTGCAGCGCGCAGCTTTGCGCCAGGTCACAGGTGCGGCGGTCGCTCATGTAAAAGCTGATGAAACGCGTGCGCCAGTCTGCGCCATGATCGGCGCGCATCCGCTCGATACCGTCGCGCAGGTCGCGCAGCCCCTCGGTCACGGCGGCGCGGAACGCTTCCGCCTTCGACTTGAAATGCGCATAGAACGCGCCTGAGGTCACGCCGGCACCGCGCGCGAGCCCGTCAACGCCGAGCGCCCCATAGCCCTGGCTGCGAAAGCCGCGCCCGGCGCTCGCCAGGATGCGCGCCCGGCTTTCTTCTTTCTTGCCCACAGGATGCGACATATCGGCTCTCCACGTAACGAACGCTATTTTGTCGTTGACAGCATAACGACCGTTATCTAGCTACCACATAGCGATCGTTATGGCACGGTCGCCCCGCACTGCGCAAGGGCGCAGGCATATAGGAGGCAGATTATGGGCAAGGCGTTTGTATATACCGAACTTCAGAACACCGTCCCCTTCGACGCCGCGCCCTGGCGCGAGCTTAACCCGGTGCTGCTCGAACAGCCGGGTTTCGTGAACAAGACCTGGTTGTCGGGCGCAGTGACCAACTCGGTCGGCGGCTTCTACGAGTTCAACTCGATCGATGCGGCGCTGCAATTCGTCACCGGCTATTTCCCAAACGAAGCCAAGCGCTTCGGCGTCCCGCAGACGACGCGCGTGTTCAACGGCGAGGTGGTCGAGGAAGCGAGCCGCGCGCTCAACTCGGTGCATTTCGGCGGCGTCGTGAGCCAAGTTCCCGGCGCGTTCGTCTATACCGAAGCCCAGATTTCCGCCCCGTTCGATCAGGCCCCCTGGCGTGAGATGAACCCGATCCTGAAAGCGCAGCCGGGATTGCTGCACAAGACCTGGCTGAGCGGCATCAACACGCTGTCGGTCGGCGGCTTCTATGCTTTCGACACGCTCGAAAATGCGTCGCGCTTCGTCACCGACTATTTCCCGACCGAGACGCGCGCGCTCAACGTTGCTTACACGACCCGGCTGTTCGACGCTGCCCCGGTCGCCGAGGCGAGCCGCGCGCTGCATTCGGCCTTCTTCATCTGAACCCAGCCCCCCGGTCAGCTCGGCCGGGGGGTGTTTTGCCGCCGCTGGCCGGAGTTGCCCAGATGTCGCTATCCGAACACGCCGCGCAGCTGCGGCTGCTCCACACCATGATCCGGGTCGCCGATCTCGACCGCTCGCTGACCTTCTATTGCGACCGGCTGGGGATGCGCCTGTTGCGTCTTCAGGATTTTCCCGAAGGCAAGTTCACGCTCGCCTTTATCGGTTATGGCAGCGAAGCGGAGGCGACAGTGATCGAGCTGACCCACAACTGGGACGGCGCGCCGGTCGATCCGGGCCGCGGCTTTGGCCATCTGGCGATCGGCGTGCCGGAAATTCACGCCGCCGCGACCGCGCTGGCCCAGGCGGGCGTGCCGGTGGTCCGCGCCGCCGGCCCGCTCAAGGGCGATCCCGAACAGGTTATCGCGTTCGTCGAGGATCCGGACGGCTACCGGATCGAGCTGATCCAGATCGATGCCGCCTCACCGATCTGGGGCAGGCCGCACGTCGCCGATGCCCCCGTGATCGGCCGCGCCTGAGCTGTCACGACGCTAGCATCCCCTCCACCGCGTCGTGGAAGTGCCGGATGCCGCGTTCGAGCTGGCCGAGCGTCAGCCGGTCGATCGCGCCGCTGGCCAAGCCCTGCTGACCGAGCTCGGCGGCGCGGAAATCCTCTGCGGCGAACACGCCCTGGTCGAGCAGCTGCCAGCTGCGTTCCCAATGGTCGCGCGCCTTGTCGGTCGCCGGGGCTTCGGGGATCAGCATGAAATCCTCGACCAGGACGCGGTCGTGCGCCTGCGGCATCAGGATCATCAGGTTGATGTAATCGGGGCTGACGATGATGACCGTGCCCGGAAACAGTTGATAGGTATAGGTGATCGCGCGGCGCAGCACCGCCCAGTCGCCCGACGACAGCGCGTCGGCCTCTGCCGCGCGGCCGACCGCCGAACGCTGGTGCGCGCCGATCGTGTCGGCGGTGGACACGCCGTCCTGGAAGAACGGCGCGATCGTGCCGGCGTGAAGCCGTTGCACGTGATACGCCTCCAGAAATGCATCCATGATCAGCTTCCAGTTGGCGCGCACCTCATGGGTGCGGCGGCGGAACAGGTGCTGTCCGGCCAGGTCGAACGCTGCGAAGTCACGCGCCAGGGTGTCGGCATCGGCGAAGTCCGCATCCGCATCGAAACTGAACCAGATCAGGCCGCCCGCTTCATGCGTCGGCAGGCGCTTCAGGCCGAACTCGCCCTTGTCGAGCCCAGGAAAGGTTTCGGGCCGCGGCAACCCGGTCAGCCGGCCGTCGAGCGCATAGGTCCAGGCGTGATAGGGGCAGACGAGGCGCGGCGATTTTATCGCAGCACAGCCCTCCACCAGACGCGTGCCGCGATGGCGGCAGACGTTGAGGAAGACATGCGCCCGCCCGTCACCGTCGCGCGCAACCAGTAGCGGCTTGCCGAAGCCGTCATGCGGCACCGCCATGTTGCGATCGGGCAGCAACGCCGATGGGGCGATGACCAGCGGCACGCGGTTGAAGATCCGCGCCTGTTCGGCGTCATGCCGCGCCGCACGGGTATAGGCGTCCGCCGCGACGTGCGCGATGCCGTCGTCGCGCGCGGTGCCGCCGCGGCCAAGTTCCGCCGCCAGGGCGAGCTGGCCCGGCGTCGGGGTGAGCGCGTTCATGGCTATTCTTCCCTCTCGTTTTGGCTAGTGTTGCGCCTTTGGGACAAGGGTTCAAGGTGACGGACAGGGTGAAGGGGGTGGCGCTGCTGCGCGCGGCGCTGCGCAATCGCAAGACATCGGCGATGCTGGTGCTGGGCTTTGCCTCCGGCCTGCCGTTCGTGCTGCTGATCGGGACGCTCAACGCGTGGCTGGGCGAGCTGAAGGTCAGCCTAGCGACGATCGGGGTCGTGTCGTGGATCGGTCTGGCCTATGCCTTCAAGTTCCTGTGGTCGCCGCTGGTCGATCGCGCGCAGTTGCCGCTGCTTGGCCGGTTGGGTCGCAGGCGATCGTGGCTGGTGCTGTGCCAGGGGGGGCTGGCGCTGCTCCTCGTCGCGCTGGCGCTGACCGATCCGGTGACCGCGATCGGCAGCTTTGCCGTGCTCGCGGTGATCGCGGCCTTCCTGTCGGCGACGCAGGACGTGGTGATCGACGCCTGGCGCATCGAGGTGGCGGACGAGACCGCGACCGTCGATCTGCTTTCCGCCATCTATCAGCTCGGCAACCGGCTGGCGGCACTGACCGGCGGCGCGCTGGCGCTCGTGCTGGCGGCGCGTATCGGCTGGCCGGCAGTCTATATCGGCTTTGGCGGCGCCATGATCGGTGCGCTCGTTATGACGCTGTTCACGCCGGAGCGGCCGCGCGACCGGATGGACGAGCGCGCGCCGCTCGCCGGGCATGTCGTCCCCGAGCCGCGTGAACGCGCCATCGCGCTGGGCATCGTCGCGGTCTGCTGGCTCTGGGCGATCGCGGTGCTGGGCAGCTTCATGGCCGCGGCGCTCAGTCCGGTGCCGCCGGGCGAGACCGCGCCATCGGCGGGGAACTTCACCCGCGACTGGGGGCCGTGGATCATCGTCGCGACCGTCATCATTCCCGCGATGGTGTCGGCGTGGACCAACCGGCTGCCCCGCCGCATCGAGGATGCGGCGGGGCAGGGCGGGCTTCAGGCGACCGCCAACCATTGCTATCGCGCGCTCATCCTGCCGCTGGCCGAGATCGTCGGGCGGCTGCGCTGGGGCGCGATTCTCGTCCTCGCGGTCATCCTGCTCTATCGCATCGCCGATTCGATCTGGGCGCCGTTCGCCTTTCCCTTCTACCTCGATTTCCTGGGCTACACGAATGACGAGGTCGCGTTCGCGTCCAAGCTGTTCGGGGTGATCATGACGATCGCCGGGGTCGCGATCGGCGGGGTGATGCTGGCGACGCTGGGGCGGATGCCGACGCTGCTGCTTGGCGGGATCGTCGCGGCGTTGTCCAACCTGCTCTATGCCGATCTCGCCAATGGCGGCGCGGGAATTGACGGCTTTGCCGGGCTGCTGTTCCTCGACCAGATCGGGGTCGACCCCCGGATGCTGCGGCTGATGGTCGCGATTTCGGGCGAGAATATCGCGGGCGGTTTGGCGGGTACCGCCTTCGTCGCCTATATCAGCGCGATGACGTCGCGCGATTTCAGCGCGGTGCAGTTCGCGCTGTTGTCCTCCATGACCTTCCTGGTCGGCGCGCTCGGCCGCGCCGCGATCGGCGAGGCGCTCGAGCTTTACGGCTATGCCAACATCTTCCTGCTGACCGCCGCGCTGGGCGGCGTCGCGGTGGTCCTGGTGCTCGCCGACTGGTGGCGCCAGCGGGCGAGCGCGTCGGGGGTCGAGGGCGAGGCGGTGGCGACCGCGGCTTGAGACCGGTATTCAAAAACTTGGCGCAGTTTCCGTTCGTTTCGAGCGAAGTCGAGAAACGTATCTCGACTCCGCTCGATACGAACGGGTGAGCGTAGCTCGACGAGAAGCGTGGTCCGTTTACGCCAGCGCCAGCCCGGCTTCGGCAAAACTCTGCGCCAATAGCTGCGCGGTCGCGATCGGCACCGCGCGCTGCGGCGCGCCGAGCACGTCCGCCAGCAGGATCAGTGCGCGCTCCGGCCGGTCGGGCGCGGCGGTCAGCGCAGCGATGATCCCCGCTTCGTCGCGAGTCATGCGTTGGCAGCACCACGGCGCGATCTGGATCGGGCGGGACGATACCGACGACATGTCGCTCATCAGCGCGCGGAGCAGCACCAGCGGGCGGCGAAAGCGGCGGCCGAACGCGGTGACGAAGGCATTGGCGACGGCCGCGTCATGCAGGCCCTGCGCGCCGGTCTGGCGGATCGCGAACAGCAACAGGCGCACCGCCGGCGCATCGGGTGCGCGATGGGGCAGGGCGGTGGCGATCGGGTTGGCAGGCGACATAGGACGTTCCTCTCGACAAGGACGCCAGGCTATCAAACCGCTATTGATAGTCAATCGCAAAAAGGATGGATCAGTCGGGCAGCTCCTCGTTTGCGGCGAGTACGCGTCCGGCGAGGTAGAGCGATCCCAGTACCAGCACGGTGACCGGCGACCGCGTTGCTGACGCGATCGCATCGAGGGCGTCGGGAACATCGGCGGCGGTGTCCGTCACGCCGATCCCCAGCGCCTTGCCCAGCGTGGCGAGGGCTTCGGGCACGTGATGCGCGTGGCCGGGAACCGGCACGGCGACAAGCCGGTCGGTCATCGCTGCGAACGGGGCAAGCAACCCGTCCGGATCCTTGTTGGCGAGCATGCCGAGCACGATCGCGATCGGGCGGCTTTCAGCCACCCCGGCGAGGGCGTCGCGCACGGCCTGAGCTGCGGCGGGATTGTGCCCGCCATCCAGCCACAGCGTCGACCCGGCGGGCAGCCGGCGGGTCAGCGGCCCGTCCGACAGGCGCTGCATCCGCGCCGGCCAACGCGCTCCACTGGGCATCGCGGCGATCGCAGCGTCGGGGATTTGCAGGGCGCGCTGATGTCGCAGCATCGCGGTCGCCAGCGCGCAGTTTGCCGCCTGGTGCGAACCGGCCAGCGTGGGCAGGTCGAGCGTGCGTTCGCCCCCACCATCGCGATAGGCGAGGCGGCCGTCGGTGATGTCCCAGTGCCAGTCGGCGCCGGCGCGCAGCACCGGTGCGCGGCGCGTATGGGCGGCGGCTGCGACGACGTCGCGTATCGCGGGCGGATAGTCGAAGGTGACGAGCGGCACGCCGGGCTTCGCGATCCCGGCCTTTTCGGCGGCGATTGCCTCGATCGTGTCGCCGAGGAACGCCTGGTGATCGAGCCCGAGCTGGGCGATGCCGCACACCGCGGGATGGTCGATCACGTTGGTCGCATCCAGCCGCCCGCCCAGCCCGACCTCGATCACGCAGGCGTCCGCCGGCGTCCGCGCGAATGCGAGAAACGCGACCGCCGTCGTCACCTCGAAGAAGCTTGCGCCGATATCGCTGCCCGCGTCGAGCACTTCGGCGAGCAGCGGGGCAAGCGCCGCATCCCCGATCAGCTGGCCCGCGACCCGGATTCGCTCGTTGAAGCGTACCAGATGCGGGCTGGTATAGACATGGACGCGATGGCCCGCCGCCTCCAGACCCGCGCGCAGATAGGCGCAGGTTGATCCTTTGCCGTTGGTGCCCGCGACATGGAACACCGGCGGCAGGTGGCGATGCGGGTTGCCGACCCGGTCGAGCAGCCGGGTGATGCGGTCGAGCCCCAATATGTCCGCGCCCGGCCCGAGCAGGCTCAGCCGGTCGAGCTGGCGCTGCACCGCCGGATCGGTCGAGGTCGCGAAATCGGGCATGATCGGCGGGGGTAGCGCGTCAGGCGGCCTGGCGCTCCCCGCACAGATAGCCGATCACCTGCGCCAGCGTATCGCGCAGCGCCTTGCGCTCGACGACCATGTCGATCAGGCCATGGTCGCGATAATATTCTGCGGTCTGGAAATCGTCGGGCAGCTTTTCGCGGATCGTCTGCTCGATCACGCGCCGCCCGGTGAACGCCAGCGTCGCCTTGGGCTCGGCGATGTGGATGTCGCCCAGCATCGCATAGGCAGCCATCACCCCGCCCGAGGTCGGATCGGTCAGCACGACGATATAGGGCAGGCCCGCCTCGCGAAGCATCTCGATCGCGACGGTGGTGCGTGGCATCTGCATCAGGCTCAAAATGCCTTCCTGCATCCGCGCGCCGCCCGATGCGGTGAAGACGATGAACGGAGCCTTGGCGGCGATCGCGGCCTCGGCGCCCGCGATGAACGCCTCGCCCACCGCCTGGCCCATCGATCCGCCCATGAAGGCGAAGTTCTGCACGCCGATCACCGCACGGTGCCCGTGGATCGTGCCGCGCGCGTTGACGAAGGCATCCGGATCGCCGGTTTCGACGCGTGCGGCCTTGAGCCGGTCGACATAACGCTTGGAGTCGCGGAACTTGAGCGGGTCTTCGGGCACGCGCGGCGCGGGCAGCAGCTTCATCGATCCTTCGTCGAACAACTGCGCGAACCGCTCCTTCGGGCCGATGCGCTCATGATGGCCGCAGGACGGACAGACGTGCAGATTTTCCTCGAACTCGCGGGTGAAGATCAGCTGCTGGCATTTGGGGCATTTATGCCAGAGATTGTCGGGCGTTTCCTTGGTCGCGACGACGGAGGCGATCGCGTTGCGAACGCGGTTGAGCCAGCTCATGCAGGTTCCTTCTGCGCCGCGTCGATCGCGGCGCGTAGTGATTGGACATAGGCGGTGACGGCGGCGGGCGCGTCGGCACCGTTCGCGGCGATCAGCTCGACGATCGCCGATCCGACGACCACGCCGTCGGCGACGCGGGCGATGGCCGCCGCCTGTTCGGGCGTGCGCACGCCAAAGCCGACCGCGATCGGCAGGTCGGTCGCGGGCTTGAGCCGGGCGACTGCCGTTTCGATCGAGGCCTGCGCGGCCTGTTGCAGCCCGGTGATTCCGGCGACCGAGACATAGTAGAGAAAGCCCGATGCGCCATCGAGCACCGCGGGCAGGCGCGCGGTATCGGTGGTGGGGGTGGCGAGCCGGATCGGCGCGATGCCCGCGGTGCGCAGCGCCGGGCCGAGCTGATCGTCCTCCTCGGGCGGGATGTCGACGCAGATGACGCCGTCGATACCGGCCGTCGCGCATTGCTCGGCGAACCACTCCGCCCCGCGCCGGAGCATCGGGTTGGCATAGCCCATCAGGACGAGCGGGACGCTGGGATGGCGGGCGCGAAAATCTGCAGCGATCGCCAGGATATCGCGCGTCGTGGTACCGACGGCGAGGCTGCGCAGATTTGCCGCCTGGATGGCCGGGCCATCCGCCATCGGGTCGGTGAACGGCATTCCCAGCTCGATCACGTCCGCCCCGCCCGCGACCAGCGCGTCGAGGATGGCGCGGGTGGGGCCATCGCCGGCAGTGACGAAGGTGACGAGCGCGGCGCGATCAGCCGGGAAAGCAGCGGAAAGGCGGGTCATATAGCCCTCTCGCCTGACGTGGAGTAGCTCCGATTCACATCGCCACTCCCAGCGCCTCGGCGACGGTGAAGATATCCTTGTCGCCGCGTCCGCACAGGTTCGCGAGGATGACCTGGTCGGCGCGCATCGTCGGCGCGACCTTGGCGACGGCGGCGATGGCATGGCTCGGTTCGAGCGCAGGGATGATCCCCTCGGTCCGGCAGAGCAGCTGGAACGCATCGAGCGCCTCCGCGTCGGTGATCGAGGTATAGTCGACCCGGCCAATGTCCTTCAGCCACGCGTGTTCCGGCCCGATGCCTGGATAATCGAGGCCGGCCGAAATCGAATGCGCCTCGGTGATCTGGCCGTCCTCGTCCTGGAGCAGATAGGTCTTGTTGCCGTGCAGGATGCCGGGGAAGCCCCCCGCCAGCGACGCGGCGTGTTCCTTGTCGAGCCCATGCCCGGCCGCCTCGACGCCGAGCATCCTGACGTCCGCGTCGTCGAGAAAGGGGTGAAACAGCCCGATCGCGTTCGATCCGCCACCGATCGCCGCGACCAGCAGATCGGGCAGGCGGCCGGTGCGGCTGAGCATCTGCGCGCGCGCTTCACGCCCAATCACGCTCTGAAAATCGCGGACGAGCTCGGGATAGGGGTGCGGCCCGGCGGCGGTGCCGATGATGTAGAAGGTGTCGTGGACGTTCGCGACCCAGTCGCGCAGCCCCTCGTTCATCGCATCCTTGAGCGTCGCAGCCCCGCTCGTCACCGGGCGGACCTCTGCGCCCAGCAGCTTCATGCGGAACACATTGGGCTGCTGCCGCTCGATGTCGCGTGCGCCCATGTAGATGACGCACGGCAGGCCGAAGCGCGCGCAGACCGTGGCGGTCGCGACGCCATGCTGGCCGGCCCCCGTCTCCGCGATGATCCGCGTCTTGCCCATGCGGCGCGCGAGCAGGATCTGGCCGATGCAGTTGTTGATCTTGTGTGCGCCGGTGTGGTTGAGTTCGTCGCGCTTGAACCAGATTTCCGCGCCCATGCCGTCGGGGGCACCCGCGCGCAGCGCCTCGGTCAGCCGCGGCGCATAATAGAGCGGGCTCGGGCGGCCGACATAATGTTCGAGCAGGTCGTCGAACTCGGCGTGAAACGCCGGATCGGCCTGCGCCGCGCGATATTCGCGCTCCAGGTCGAGGATCAGCGGCATCAGCGTTTCGGCGACATAGCGGCCGCCATAATCGCCGAAATGCCCGCGCTCGTCGGGTTGTGCCCGGAAACTGTTGGGTGCGTTCATGATGCGGGTGCGTTTAGCACCTGCAGGCCCCAAGTCGATACGGCATCGCCTATCCGTGCACCGCCTTCAGGAACGCGGCGATCTTCGCCGGGTCCTTCGTGCCCGGTGCGCGCTCGACGCCGGACGAGACATCGACCAGGGTCGCGCCGGTGCGCCGGATTGCTTCGGCGACATTGCCCGCGTCGAGCCCGCCGGACAGCGCCCAGGGCAGCGGGTGCCGGAACCCGTCGAGCAGCGCCCAGTCGAAGCGCACGCCCATGCCGCCGGGCAGCGTCGCGCCCTCCGGCGTCTTGGCGTCATAAAGGATGCGGTCGGCCGCGCCCGCGAAATCGCGCACCTGGTCAAGATCGCGCGCGGTCTTGATCGCCACCGCCGCCCAGGTCTCAAGCCGGGTGCGCGCGCCGATCGCCGCGACGCGTCCGGGCGCGGTCTTGTGAAGCTGCAAGGCATCGAGCCTGCCCGCCGCAACCGCCGCGTCGATCAGGGTGTCGTCGGGATCGACGAAGACGCCGACCCGCGCGACCCGATCGGGCACGCGCGCCGCGAGCGCCATCGCCTGTTCGAGGGCGAGGTTGCGCGGGCTTGGCGCGAAGAAGACGAACCCGACATGGCTCGCGCCGCCGCCGATCGCGGCATCGAGCGTGTCGGCGGTCGACAGGCCGCAAATCTTGACCGTGGCGGGCATCGCGCCGCCATAGAAGCCTCGGCGGCGCGCGCAAGCCCCGGCAGTCAGGCGCCGGTGGTCAGGCGGGCGCCAGCACCTGCTTCACTGCGTGCGCCCAGCCCGCCAGCCGGCGCGCGCGCAGGTCCGGGTCGATCGACGGGGTGAATTCGCGCACCGGTCCGCGCATCGCCGCCGCCGCCTCCAGCGAGGCGAAGCGGCCGCAGCCCAGCCCGGCAAGCATGGCGGCACCCATCGCGGTGGTCTCCGCAAAATCCGGGCGTTCGACCGTCACGTCGAGCATGTCGGCCAGATCCTGGGCCATCCAGTCGTTGGCGACCATACCGCCGTCGATGCGCAGCCGCGCCCAGTCGGCACCATCGGCGGCGAAGGCGGTCTTAAGGTCATGCGCCTGGTGCGCCATCGCCTCCAGCGCGGCGCGGACGATGTGCGCGCGGGTACTGGAAAAGCTGAGGCCGGAAATCGCGGCGCGGGCGTCGGGTTGCCACCACGGCGCGCCGATGCCGCTCAGCGCCGGGACCAGATAGACGCCGCCATTGTCGGCGACGCTGCGGGCCAGATCCTCGGTTTCCTGCGCGGTTCCGATCAGGCCGACCTGGTCGCGCAGCCATTTGATCAGGCTGCCGGCGACGAACACCGACCCTTCGATCGCATAGGCGCGCCGCCCGTCGATCTGCCACGCCAGCGTCGCCAGCAGCCGGTGGCGCGACACCGGCGGCGTTGCGCCGGTATGGGTCAGCACGAATGCGCCCGTGCCGAACGTCGCCTTGGTCTCGCCGGGATTGAGGCACGCCTGGCCGATCGACGCGGCCTGCTGGTCGCCGGCCATGCCGGTGATCGGGATGGGATGGCCGAACAGGGTCGTCTCGCCGAACGATCCGGCGCAATCGACGATCGCGGGCAACGCCGCGCGCGGCGCGCCGAACAGCTCGATCAGCCCGTCGTCCCAGCTGCCGCTGCCCAGCGCCATCAGCAAGGTGCGCGATGCGTTGGTCGCATCGGTGACATGCACCCCGCCGGTCAGTTTCCACACGAGCCAGCTTTCGACGGTACCGATTGCCAGCCGGTCGGCTTGCGCCGCCGCGGCGACCTCGGGCCAGTTCGTCATCGCCCAGGCGACCTTGCTGCCCGAAAAATAGGGATCGAGCCGGAGCCCCGTGCGCGCCTGCACCCCGGGTTCCTCGCCCGCGTCGCGCCACGCGGCGCACAGATCGGCCGTGCGGCGGTCCTGCCACACGATCGCCGGGGCGAGCGGCTCGCCCGTTGCCCGGTCCCAGAACACGACGGTTTCGCGCTGGTTGGTGATGCCGATCGCGGCGATCCGGTCGGCGCCGCCGGCACGCGCGACCATCGCGTGTGCGCACGCCAGCGATTCGCGCCAGATTTCGCCGGCGTCATGTTCGACCCAGCCGGGGCGTGGGTAATGCTGCGTGATCGGCCGGCCTTCGTGGGCGACATGGCCGCGGTCGGGGTCGAACAGCATCGCGCGGGTGGAGGTGGTGCCCGCGTCGAGCACCAGGATCAGCTTTTCCATCGCATCAGCATAGGCCGGACGACCGGCGGGGGGAATTCCCCTTGCCCGCTGGCTGTTCTACACAGGCAGCATGAACCAGCACAACGTCACCGGGCCGGGCGAGCATGATCCCGAACGCCTGACCGGCGATACCCATCATGACGAGGAACTGCGCCGCGACCGCCTGCTCGCCGGGCTGACCCTGATCGCGGGCGTCGGACTGGTGCTCGCGCTGCCCTTCGCGCTCCAGGCCGGATACCGCTTCTTCCTGCCGCTGACCGCGGCGATCGTCGTCGCGATCGCGCTGGTGCCGTTGCTGGAATGGCTGGAACGGCGGCGGCTGCCGTCGCCGCTCGCGGCGTTCCTGTGCGTGTTCGTGTTCCTGGCGATCGCCAACATCGCGCTCGCCTCGATCGTCGTGCCGGCGTGGAGCTGGGTCCAGGTGCTGCCCGAGCGGATCGCCCGCATCCAGACGAACATCGCCCCGCTCATCGATTTCTATTCGAGCTTCGAGAAGTTCGTGAACCGCCTGATCAGCGAGGTGGCGAGCGCGCCCGCCCGCCGCAACGAAGCCGTCGTGGAGCCGCCCCGTTCGCTGCTCGACCTGGTCGGGACGTCGGCCCCGTCGGCGCTCATCGAAATGTTCTTCGTCATCCTGGTCATCTATTTCTTCCTGTCGGGGTGGACGCGGCTGCGCCAGTCGGCGATCACCAGCCGATCGAGCTTCGGCGGGGCGCTGGCGACGGCGCGGGTGATCCAGGACGTCGTCGACGACACGTCGGCCTATCTGGGCACGATCACGCTGATCAACCTGTCGCTCGGCCTGGTCGTCGCGGGCGGCGTCTATCTGATCGGGATGCCGACGCCGCTGATGTGGGGCGGGATCGTCGCGCTGCTCAACTACATCCCCTATTTCGGGCCGATCCTGGCGGCGGCGCTGCTGGCGCTGGGCGGCCTGATGACCTTCGACCAGCTGTGGTGGGCGCTGATGCCTGCCTTCATCATGATCGTCGCGCATCTGGTCGAGGCGAACCTGTTCACGCCGCTGGTCATCGGTCACCGGCTGACGATCAATCCGCTGTCGATCCTGATCGCGCTCAGCTTCTGGGGCTGGGTATGGGGAACGGCCGGCGCGCTGCTCGCGGTGCCGCTGCTGATCATCTTTCAGCGGGTGCTGCGCGCGGCAGGACGTCCCGATATCGCGGGCTTCCTGTTCGAGCATGGGACGCTGGTGAACGAGCCGCCGCGCGAGCATGCGCCGAAGCGCGAAACATCGCCCGCCGGGGGTGTTGACAGCCCCGAGGCCGTCCTCTAGGTGCCGCGCTCTCGCAAGGATATGCGGGTGTAGCTCAGTTGGTTAGAGCGCCGGCCTGTCACGCCGGAGGTCGCGGGTTCGAGCCCCGTCACTCGCGCCATTGCCCGCGCAGCGGCGCGCGTTCGGCCGCGCCGAAATTTCTCGAAAATCGTTGAACTTAACCCGGACACGGGGCGTTCCCTTCCTGTCGCCGCCGCCAAGGAGCGGCGACCAGTATGGAGGGTAACCATGGACATCGACTCACGCGAAACCATTGATCTGATCGCTTCGGACAAGGTCGAGGGCACGGCGGTCTACGGCGCCGACGGCGACCGGCTCGGCACGATCGAGCGGTTCATGGTCGGCAAGATGTCGGGCCAGGTCGAATATGCGGTCATGTCGTTCGGCGGCCTGTTCGGCATGGGCCACAGCCACTATCCGCTGCCGTGGCAGACGCTGACCTATGACACCGACAAGGGCGGCTATGTCGTCAGCCTGACCAAGGAGCAGCTGGAGAACGCACCGCGCTACGATCAGGACGAGCCGACCTATGACCGCGCCTATGGCGAGCAGGTCCATGGGTATTATGGCCTGAACTACGCCTGATCATCCAGAAACGGGCTCCGGCGCCGCCGTCATGCGACGGCGGATGCCGGCGTCGGCAATTGCACGTCTGCGGGCAGATAGCGCTCGAACAGCGTGCGCACGTTCACCCGCGCGCGCAGTCGGGTAGCCAGCAGATACATGCCGCCGATCTTGCGCTGGATGAACAGCGTGTCGACCGGGGGCAGGAACCACTGGCTGCGATCGGCGGCCAGTTCGACGCCCTCCGCTCGCATCTCCGCAAGCATGTCGCGCGCGCCGAAATCGAACATCGCGTCGCCACGCAGTGGCGCGAGGCCGCGATCCAGCATCGCAATCACCTTTTCCTGCCGCCAGCGCGGCGCGTCCACATTGATGAAGCCCGCCGCCGCCGCAACCTCCCGCGCGCGGTCCAGATCGCCGTCAAGTGCGGCGTTCAGCAGGCGCGCATACCCCGCCGCGGTTTCCGGCGCGATTTCGCGCGCGGCCCCGAAATCGAGCAGCGCGATCCGCTTGGTCGCGGGATCGTAGAGATAGTTGGCGAAATTTGGATCGGTCTGCATCAGCCCGAATTCAAACAGCTCGCGCAGCACCAGTTCGAGCAGCAGCGTGACGACGCGGTCGCGCTCGGCTTGCGGCGCATCGACAAGCGACTCGACCGGAACGCCCGTCACGAAATCCATGGCGAGGATGGTCGGGCGGGTAAGGTCGGCGTGCGAGTCGGGCACGACGAATTCCGGCCGATCGGCGAGCAAGGTCTTGAACCGCGCCAGATAAGCGCCCTCGCGCGCATAATCGGCTTCGTCGTGCAGCTGCCGCTTCGCCTCCGCCAGCAGGGGCGCGACGTCGATCTGTTTGGGGACGAGGCCCGATACGCGGAGCAGCGCGGTGACGTTGTCGACATCGCTGTCGATGCTGCGGGCGACGCCCGGATACTGGATCTTGATCGCCAGATCGCGGCCGTCGCGCGTGCGCGCACGGTGCACCTGGCCGATCGACGCGGCGGCGATCGGGCGCTGACCGAACTCGGCGAACTGCCGGCGCCAGTCGCGGCCCCATGCCTGGCCGAGGACCGTGTTGAGCTGACCCGGCGGCATGTGATCGGCGTCGGCGCGCAGCCGGGCGAGGATGTCGGTCAACTCGCGCGGCAGCAGCTCGCCCGCATCCATCGACAGCAACTGCCCCATCTTCATCGCCGCGCCGCGCAGCTGCGCGAGCTGCGCCGTCACCCGCATCGCATTGGCAGGGGTCAGCAACAGGTCGCCGACGTTCGGCCGCTTGCCGGCGGCGAATTGTCGCGCCCCGTCGACCAGCATGCCGCCGGCCACGCCCGAGGCAAGGCCGCCGAACCTGGCCAATCGCGCGAACCGTCCGGTGGGCACTGCGGTGCCGTGCCGGCGATCGGGGGGAAGGGCCATTTGGACATGCTCCGGTGAAAGGCTTTATTCCACGCAGGTAAGGCGCGGCGGTCGCGCTTCAATGCGGGCTATGGGGCAGGGGGCGTTTCCGCATTCGTCAATGGTTCCGGCCTCCGCCGGGGCGACGCGCGCAACCTTCGTCCCAGATCGGGCGCTATCGCCAGTGCCCGGTTTCCATCCAGCGCAGCAACGGCTTCATCGGCGCGATCCAGATCACGCCGGTCACCGCGTAGACCAGCGCCTGCACCGCCCAGTGCAAACCCCCGATCGTCGCCGAAAAGCTCGCGACGAGGCCGATCCACACGAAGGCGGCGACCAAAATCGCCAGCATGCCGACGGGCTTGCGCCAATTGGGTTCCATTACCAGTCTCCGGTCATGAACAGGCCGCGTTCGGTGATCACGGCGTGCAGCGGCACGTCCCACGGGTCGACCGGCACGGCGGGCACCTCCTGCACCGACCATGCGACGCCGATGCGTAGCGCATCGGGGAAGCGGGCAAAGGCGCGGTCGTAATAAGCTGCGCCCTGGCCGAGCCGGTTGAGCGCATCGTCAAAACCGATCAGCGGCGTCAGGATGATGTCGGGGACGAGCTCGGTTGCGCTGGCGGCGGGCTGCTTCAGGCGCATCGGCCCGTCGACCAGCGGCTGGCCCGGCGACCAGGCGAGGAAGCGCATCGGCACCGCACGCGAGGCCGCGACATGCGGAAGCGCGATCGCCGCGCCCAGCATCCGGGCATCGCGCTCGATCCCCGACGGATCGGCTTCGCTGCCGACCGCCCAGTAGCTGGCAACGACGGTGCCCGGCGCGATCCGCGCGCGCAGCCATCCCGGCATGACGAAGGCGGCTTCCTTGTCCGTGGCAAAGCCATCGCGGCGCGCGCGCAATTCGGCGCGCAGGGCGGATTTGTCGGTGTCCATCGTCATTTCTGGGCCTGTCTGCATGTGGACAGATCTCTAAACCCGCTCATCCTGAGTAGCCATTGAGCTTGTCGAAATGGCCTATCGAAGAACGAGAGCGCGCGTGAGTCCTTCGATACGGGTCCCTTCGACTGCCTGCCAAGGCAGGCGCTCAGGACAGGCTTCGGCTTCGGCAAAGCCGAAGTTTATCCTGAGCGACGCCGCAGGCGGCCTCGAAGGGCTCAGCCCCTACTCAGGATGAGCGGTATGTGACGCGATGGAACATCTTTACGACCACCCGTGGGCGATCTGATCGTCGTCCCATCAACTTTCGCAAACGGGGGTGGCGGGGACCACCATGGGTCGGTTGCTGGAATATCCTCTGACGCCGGTAACGTCAGGTGGGGGCCATGTGCTTCGGACCAGGGTCCGGGCAGGGACAGCTCCCTTGGATGATTTTATCGCCTCAGGGATTTTCGCTAAAGCTCGTACCGGGCAGTTCCCGCCGCCCCCTATTTAGGAGGTCGGCGCGTCTTCCTCAAGCACCGCCGCGATTGCTTCGAGTCGTTCGGCCAGGTTGGAAAGCAGATGGTCCGCAACCCCCGATGGCGGATTGGCCTGGGCATCGGCCAGTTCGTCGGCGATCATCAGCGCGACGAAAAGCATCGCGCGCTCGCCGGGCACGCCGCCGGCGACCTTGATCGCGGCGTCCGAATGGCGATCGAGCAGGGCGGCCAGCCGTTCGAGCCGCGCCTCGTCGCCGGGACGGCACGCGACCTGATGCTGGCGCCCGGCGACGGTGAGCAGGACGTGGCTCATGCGTCCTCGGTCCCCCGCGCCTCTTGCGCGGCGATCAGCGTGTCGAGCGCGTCGAGCGCGTCGGTCATGCGTGCACGCAGCAGCTGGTGGCGTCGCGTAAGCGCGGCGGTAGCGGCAACGCGCGCAGCGGACGCCCGCTCGATACGCGCCACGGCGCGTTCGATTCGCGCGAGGGCAGGGTTGGTCATGTCGTCGGAAGCAAGGTCGGCCATCGCATGACGATTACGCCGCCCGGCACGCACGGGCAAGCGCGGCTGGCCGGTTGACGAAGGCGCGTCGCCGCCGCAAAGGGGCGGGCCATCAGCATTATGGCCGCGGCCGATCCCGGCACCGTGGCGCGATGGGCCAGGCGATCCGGCTGGCCGAACAAGGAGCAGCATGGCCGCGACCGACACCCAACTCGCCAACGCGATCCGGGCGCTTGCCATGGATGCGGTCGAAGCCGCCAATTCCGGCCATCCGGGGATGCCGATGGGGATGGCGGACGCCGCGACCGTCCTGTTCACCCGGTTCCTGAAGCACGATCCCGCCGACCCGCGCTGGCCCGACCGCGATCGTTTCGTGTTGTCGGCCGGGCATGGCTCGATGCTGATCTATGCGCTGCTGCACCTGACCGGCTATGCGCGCCCGACGATCGACGACATCCGCAATTTCCGCCAGCTCGGCAGCCCGTGTGCGGGGCACCCGGAGAATTTCGAGCTGCCCGGGGTGGAGACGACGACCGGGCCGCTGGGCCAGGGCTTTGCCACCGCGGTCGGCATGGCGATCGCCGAGCGTCATTTGAACGCGGTGTTCGGCGACGCGCTGGTCGACCATCGCACCTGGGTAATCGCCGGCGACGGCTGCCTGATGGAAGGCATCAACCATGAGGCGGTGGGGCTGGCCGGGCATCTGAAGCTCGGGCGGTTGAACGTGCTGTGGGACGACAACCGCATCACCATCGACGGCGCGGTCGCGCTGTCGTCGAGCGAGGATATCCCCGCGCGCTATCGCGCATCGGGCTGGCACGTCGTCGAATGCGACGGGCATGACTTCGCCGATGTCGAGCGCGCGCTGACCGAAGCCCGTGACTCGGACCTGCCGTCGCTGATCCGCTGCCGCACGACGATCGGCAAGGGCGCGCCCAACAAGGGCGGCACCTCGGGCGTCCACGGATCGCCGCTCGGTGCCGCCGAAGTCGCCGCAGCGCGCGAGGCGCTGGGCTGGACCGCGCCGCCGTTCGAGGTACCGCAGGACATTCGCGATGCGTGGCTGGCGGCGGGCAAGGCGCGCGCCGGTCTTCACACCGAATGGCAGCAGCGCCTGGCAAGCCATCAAGATAAAGACGAATTTCTGCGACGGATGTCGGGCGAGCTATCCGCCGATTTCAGCCTCGCCGCGCATGTTGACGGACTGATCGCGGCCCCGCAGAAGGTCGCGACGCGCAAGGCGTCCGAACTGGCGCTGGGCGCGATCAATGCCCTGCTGCCCGAGACGATCGGCGGTTCGGCCGATCTGACCGGCTCCAACAATACGCGGACGAAGGATCAGGCACCGCTGACGGCCGACGATTATTCGGGCCGCTATCTCAGCTATGGCATCCGCGAATTCGGCATGGCAGCGGCGATGAACGGGATGGCGCTGCATGGTGGCGTCATCCCCTATGGCGGCACGTTCCTGGTCTTCGCCGATTATTGCCGCGCGGCGATCCGTCTGTCGGCGCTCCAGCAGGCGCGCGTCATCTATGTGCTCACGCACGATTCGATCGGGCTGGGCGAGGACGGGCCGACCCACCAGCCGGTCGAGCACCTGACCAGCCTGCGGTTGATCCCCAATCTGGAGGTCTATCGGCCCTGCGATGCGGTCGAGACCGCAGAATGCTGGGAACTCGCGCTGCGGCGCGCCGACGGCCCGGCGGTGCTGGCGCTCACCCGCCAGAACCTGCCCCAGCTGCGCACCGAAGCGGCGGGCGAGAACCGCTCCGCGCGCGGCGCTTATCGCCTGCAGGCGGCCAGCGCGCCGCGCCGCGTGGTGCTGATCGCCACCGGTTCCGAGGTCGAGATCGCGGTCGCGGTGCGCGCGGCGCTGGAGGAGCGCGGCATCGGTGCCGACGTCGTGTCGATGCCGTGCTGGGAACGGTTCGACGCGCAGGACGCGGGTTATCGTGCCGACCTGTTGCCCGTCGACGCGCTGCGCGTGTCGATCGAGGCGGGAACGACGCTGGGCTGGGAACGCTATACCGGGACGGACGGGCTGCGCTTCGGGATCGACAGCTTCGGTGCGTCGGCACCGGCGCCTGCGCTCTACCAGCATTTCGGGCTGACCGCGGATGCGATCACGCCGCGGATCATCGAACGACTCTAACGGCTTCACGGGAGTAAGCACGACATGACGAAGGTTGCGATCAACGGCTTTGGGCGCATCGGCCGCCTCGTGGCGCGCGCGATCCTGGAGCGTCCGGATTGCGGGCTCGAGCTGGTGACGATCAACGATCTTGCCGATGCCAAGTCGAATGCGTGGCTGTTCAGCCGCGATTCGGTGCACGGCAAGTATCCGGGCAGCGTCGCCGCCGACGGTACCGACCTGGTGATCGACGGCAAGCGCATCGCCGTCACCGCCGAGCGCGATCCCGCCAACCTGCCGCACGCCAAGCACGGCGTCGACATCGTGCTGGAATGCACGGGCTTCTTCACCGACCGCGCGTCGGCGCAGAAGCATATCGATGCAGGTGCCAAGAAGGTGCTGATTTCCGCCCCCGGCAAGAATGTCGACCTGACGGTCGTCTATGGCGTCAACCACGACAAGCTGGAGGCCGCGCACACCATCGTGTCCAACGCGTCGTGCACGACCAACTGCCTGGCCCCGGTTGCCAAGGTGATGAATGACGCGATCGGGATCGAGCGCGGGCTGATGACCACCGTCCACGCCTATACCAACGACCAGAAGATCCTGGATCAGATCCATCCCGACCTGCGCCGCGCGCGGGCGGCCGCGATGTCGATCATCCCGACCACCACCGGTGCTGCGCGCGCGGTGGGCGAGGTGCTGCCCGAGCTGAAGGGCAAGCTCGACGGTTCGGCGATCCGGGTGCCGGTGCCGGACGTCAGCCTGGTTGACCTGACCTTCACGCCCGCGCGCGAAACGACGAAGGACGAGGTCAACGCGATCCTGAAGGCCGCGTCGGAAAGCGGGCCGCTTGCCGGCATCCTCGACTATTCGGACGAGCCTCTGGTCTCGATCGATCTGATGCACAATCAGGCGTCCTCGACAATCGACAGCCTGGAGACCGCGGTGATCGACGGTAAGCTGGTGCGCGTCGTCAGCTGGTACGACAATGAATGGGGCTTCTCCAACCGCATGGTCGATACCGCCAGCGCGATGGCGAAGCTGGGCTGAGCCAGGACGATGACCGGTCGCCTCGCCGGGATCGCCCGACATGCCCGGCCCCGCGCGCCGATCGAGGTGGTCGATGCGGTGGCGGTCAGCATCGACGGTGGCCTGCACGGTGATTTTCGCGGGGCGATCAAGCCCGGCGGTCGCGGCCGCCGCCAGGTGACGCTGATCGAGGCGGGCGACTGGGCACAGGCGATGGCGGAGGTCGGCCACACGCTGCCGTGGTGGCACCGGCGCGCCAACCTGCTGGTCGAGGGGCTCGACCTCCCGCAGCAGCCGGACATGCTGCTGCGCATCGGTGCGGAGGTTGTGCTGCGCGTCACGGTCGAATGCGAACCGTGCAGCCGCATGGAGGAAGTCGCGCCCGGACTGCGTGCCGCGCTGACCCCGGACTGGCGGGGCGGGGCATGTACGAAGGTCGTCACCGGCGGGACCATCCGCATCGGCGACGCAATAAGGATCGAAGCATGAGCCGCAATTTCAAGACCCTCGACGATATCGGTGACGTCACCGGCAAGCGCGTGCTGGTGCGCGAGGATTTGAACGTGCCGATGGCCGACGGCGCGGTGACCGACGACACGCGGCTGCGCGCCGCGGTGTCGACGATCACCGAACTGGCCGATCGTGGCGCGATCGTCCTGATCCTGGCGCATTTCGGCCGGCCCAAGGTGCCGTCGCCCGAACATTCGACGGCCCAGATCACGCGCCCCCTGTCCGACGTGCTCGGTCGTGCGGTGCGATATATCGACTGGGAGGGCGCGGCGGAATCGGTCGCGACGCTCCAGCCCGGCGATATCGGGCTGCTCGAGAATACCCGATTCTTCGGCGGTGAGGAAAAGAACGATCCGGCGGTGGTCGAACGCTTCGCGGCGCTGGGCGACCTCTATGTCAACGATGCCTTCTCGGCCGCGCATCGCGCGCATGCCTCGACCGAGGGTCTGGCGCGTCGCCTGCCGGCCTTTGCCGGGCGTCAGATGGAGGCCGAGCTCGATGCGCTCGACAAGGCGCTGGGCAATCCCGAGCATCCCGTCGCCGCGGTGGTCGGCGGGGCGAAGGTGTCGACCAAGCTCGACGTGCTCAGGCATCTGGTCGCGCGCGTCGATCATCTGATCATCGGCGGCGGCATGGCCAACACCTTCCTCGCCGCGCGCGGCGTCGATGTCGGCAAAAGCCTGTGCGAGCATGACCTGACCGCAACCGCGGAGGCGATCCTGGATGCGGCCGATGCCGCCAACTGTACCGTCCACCTGCCCTATGACGTGATGGTCGCGACCGAGTTCGCCGCGCACCCCGCATCGCTGCGCACCGCCAATGTCCATGAGGTCGCCGCCGACGAGATGATCCTCGACATCGGACCCGCAGCGACCGAGGCGCTCGCCGACGTGCTCAAGACCTGTCGCACGCTCGTGTGGAACGGCCCGCTCGGCGCGTTCGAGACGCCCCCGTTCGATGCCGCGACCGTGGCGCTGGCCCGCACCGCCGCCGCGCTGACCCGCGAGGGGTCGCTGGTGTCGGTCGCCGGCGGAGGCGACACCGTCGCCGCGCTCAACCAGGCCGGGGTCGCGGCCGACATGACCTTCGTCTCGACCGCCGGCGGCGCGTTCCTCGAATGGATGGAGGGCAAGGCGTTGCCCGGCGTCGCTGCCCTTGCCCGCTAAGCTGAACCGAACCCGTACAGGAGAACAGAGTTGATGAACCAGGCCGACATGACTGCCCGGATCGCCGCGGGCAGGGGCTTCATCGCCGCGCTCGACCAGTCGGGCGGATCGACGCCCAAGGCGCTCAAGGGCTATGGCGTCGACGAAACCGCGTGGTCGACCGATGAGGAGATGTTCGCGCTCATCCACGCCATGCGGGCGCGGATCATCACTTCGCCCGTATTCGCCGGCGACAAGGTGCTGGGCGCGATCCTGTTCGAGCGGACGATGGACGGCGAAGTGGCGGGGCAGCCGACCCCTGCGGCGCTGATCGCGCGCGGGGTCGTGCCGTTCATCAAGATCGACAAGGGGCTGGAAGACGAGGCGAACGGCGTCCAGCTGATGAAGCCGATGCCCGATCTCGACACGCTGCTCACCCGCGCGCGGGCGCTGGGCGTGTTCGGGACCAAGGAGCGTTCGGTCATCAACCTCGCCAACCGGGCCGGCATCGCGGCCGTCGTCGCGCAGCAGTTCGAGGTGGCACGTCAGGTCCTGGCGAGCGGACTGGTGCCGATCATCGAGCCGGAGGTGAACATCAAGTCGCCCGAGCGCGCGGCCGCCGACGCGATCCTGCGCGACGAGATCCTGCTTGCGCTCGACGCGATGCCCGGCGACGACCGCGTGATGCTCAAACTGTCGATCCCCGCCACGCCGGGCCTGTTCGATCCGCTGGTCGATCATCCGCGCGTGTTGCGCGTCGTCGCGCTGTCGGGCGGCTATGCGCGCCCCGAGGCCTGTGCCGAGCTGGCGAAGAATCGCGGCATGATCGCGAGTTTCAGCCGCGCTCTGCTCGAGGAGCTGCGCCATCCGATGAGCGACGCGGAATTCGACGCCGCACTCGGCACAGCGATCGACGACATCTACACCGCGTCGGTCGACAAGGTCGCCGTGCCGGCATGACCGCGGCATGACCGACGACGATCCGCTCGGCCCGCTCGACCCCGATTTCGCCGCGCAGTTCGTGCGCGACGATCGGCGTCCGGCCTGCCAGCTCTATCTGGTGTCACCGCTGGACGTGGGCGGGGGTTTCCCCGACCGGCTGGCGCGTGCGCTCGATGCCGGGCCGGCGGCGGCGTTCCAGTTCCGGGTCAAGGGCGTCGACCAGCATCAGGCCGCACGGTTGGCCGAGCCGCTGCAGCGCATCTGCGCCGATCGCGATGTCGCCTTCATCGTCAACGACGATGTGTCGCTCGCCCGGCGGCTGGGGGCGGACGGCGTCCACCTGGGGCAGGGCGACGGCGATCCGCGCGAGGCGCGTCAACTGGTCGGGCCATCGATGCAGATTGGCGTGACGTGTCACGACAGCCGCCATTTGGCGATGGAAGCGGGCGAGGCGGGGGCCGATTATGTCGCGTTCGGCGCCTTCTTTCCTTCGACGACGAAGGATGCGCGCCACCGCGCGGACCCGGTGCTGCTCAGCTGGTGGACGACGGTGTTCGAGCTGCCCTGCGTGGCGATCGGCGGGATCACCCCCGCAAACGCGCCCGCGCTGATCGCGGCCGGTGCGGATTTCATCGCGGTTTCGGGCGCGGTGTGGGCAGGCGACGAAGCGCAGGCGATGCGCGATTTCGCCGCGGTGCTGGGGTCCGGGGGGCACGATACTTCGGTCGCAGCCTCGAAATAACGAACCCACCGCGAACGACGGCCGCGCATTTTATGCGCGCAGCGGTCGAAATCGCTTGTCAGATTAGATCCATTTTTGCAGCATCTTGTTCTGGCGTTCCGCAGGGCGCCGGACGCGGCGTCGGACGGCATGGTTTCGTTCGATGCGGCGGAGACATATTCACCAGTTCGACCGACAGCCGGCAAGCGGCGCGGCGGAAACAGGTGGAGACGGAGAGGCCTGGATTCACTTCCGAAGGGGGAAGATTCCATGCTGGTCACCTGCGCGCGGTCGACGACCGCGATGATCGTCGTATCGCTTGCTTCGCTTTCATCCCTGTCGCCCGCCGCGCGCGCCCAGTCGGTCGCCGGTGCCGCCAGCCAGCGGCCGGAAACGCCGCCGGACGAGGAAATCTATGTCACCGGCCGGCGCGTGTCCGATGCCGAGGTCGCGATCGGCACCGACCAGACGACGTCGACGATCTCGATCACGCGTGAGGCGCTGCTGTCCGCGCCGGCGGGGATTTCGGGCCTCAAGATGCTCGAGGGGCTGCCCGGGTTCAACGTCCAGGCCAACGACGCGCTCGGTCTCTATGAATTCGGCAACTCGGTGTTCGTCCGCGCTTTCAATTTTCAGCAGATCGGCTTCGTGCTCGATGGCGTGCCGATGGGGCGTTCGGATCAGTTCGGGGGCAGCCCGATCTTCCGCTATGTCGAGAACGAGAATCTCGAGCGGGTGACCGCCAGCCCCGGCGCGGGCGACGTGTCGCTGCCCAGCTATGCCTCGCTTGGCCCCATCGTTCAGTATTTCACCACCGACCCCAATGATGAAATGGGCGCGACCGGCCAGTTCACCGTCGGCGCCGATTCCTTCACGCGCGGCTATCTCCGCCTCGATACCGGCAATCTCGGCGGCTTCTCCGCTTATGCCAGCTATTCGAAGCTCGACGCCGATGTGTGGCGCGGGCCGGGCACGATCGATCGCGAACATGTCGAGGCCAAGGCGCGCTATGCGTTCGGCGATCACGCGATCCGCGCACGCTTTCTCTACAACGACTATTTCGACTTCGATTCGCCGGCGATCAGCCAGGCGCAGTATGAGGGGACGGCGGGCGATCCGTTCGGGCGCAGCGGCCGCTATTTCGCCTATCTGGCCGAGGTGCCGGTGCTGGCGCCGCTGGCGACCGCGCCGACCATTCCGTTCTCGAACGCACTGTACAACCAGTATTTCAAGCAGGCGATCAACTCGCGCACCGATTATCTCTACAGCGTTTCGGGCGATTTCCAGGTAACGGGCGGCTTCTCGTTCAAGCCGGTCCTCTATTATGAGGACAAGAAGGGATACGGCGTATCGCCCGAAGCCTATGCGACGTCGCTTGCGTCCCACAACGCCCAGCGCCTGATCGTGCCCGGCCTGTTTGCGCCGCGCGGCCTGCAATACGGCCTGTCGACGATCGAGGGCACGCGGTACGGCGTCGTCGGCGACTTCAGCGTCGATGTCGGCCCGCATCTGGTCCAGTTCGGCTTTTGGGGCGAGAATGACGATTATCATCGCACCCAGGACCGCTTCAACCATGCCAACGGCAATCCCGACGGCGAGCCGCTGCTGAACGAGCCGGTCCACCGCCAGCGCGATTACATCTCGACCCGCGAAACGCTGCAGCTCCATGCCAAGCTGTCGCTCAACCTGCTCGACGACCGGCTCAAGCTCGATCTCGGGGCCAAGGGGTTGACCATCGGCTACGAAATCCGGGGGTATCGCAACCCCGCGGACTATATCGCGCGACGCCAGCCGCGCCTGACCGACCGTTATGAAGATCTGTTCCTCCCCCAGGTCGGGGCGGTCTTCAACATCACCCGACGCGAACAGATTTTCGCGTCCTACTCGGAGAACATGGCGTTGCCGCGCGGTGCCGACGACATCTTCTCCGCCGCCAGCCCGCTCGCGCCCGGACCGGACGCGGAAACATCGAAGAATTACGAGCTCGGCTTTCGTACCAATCGCCCGGCATTCAATGCGTCGCTCGCGCTGTTCTACACGCGCTTCGACAACCGGCTTCAGTCCTTTGCCGCACCCGTCCCGGGTTCGCCGCAGCTGGAGACGTTTTTCCAGAATGTCGGATCGGTCGAGTCCTATGGCGCGGAATTGACCGGCATCGTCAAGCCGGTCGACTTCCTCTACGTCAACGCCAACGTCACCTACAACATCGCGAAATTCCTGGACAATTATTCGACGCTGTCGATCGCGGGCAACCGGGTGCCCGACAATGCCGAATGGCTGGTTCAGGCCGGGGTGACGATCGAGCCGACCAGCTGGCTCGTCGCCAATTTCTCCGGACGTTACCTGAGCGAGCGCAACACCAATTTCATCAATAGCCAGCAAATCCCCGGCTACGCGATCTTCAACGCCTATGTCGACTTCGGCGAAGGCATCGACGCCGGACCGTTCAAGGCGATCCGCATCCGCGCCAATGTCGATAACCTGTTCAACAAGGACTATCTGGGCACGATCAACGTCGCGACGACGGGGCTCGCGACCTTCCGGCCGGGCCCCGACCGGACGTGGCAGCTTTCGATCCGCGCCGATTTGTAGACCAGGTTCGCCGCGGGACCGGGACGGATGCCCCCGGTCCCGCGGCACGATCCACCCGGCCTGCTCGCCTTGCCCGACCGGGCAGGGGCTGCGCGCGGCCGACGGTGGGTGCCCGCAATCGGGCAATATCGTGGAGGTTCTTGCCCCCGCGCCCCTGCACGGATAAAGGCCCGGTTTCTCGCTCTTTCCAACTTGCAGGCACAGCCATGAAGATCAGCGGCGTCGACATTCGCCCCGGCAACATCATCGAATATGAAGGCGGCATCTGGCGCGCCGTGAAGATTCAGCACACCCAGCCGGGCAAGGGCGGTGCCTATATGCAGGTCGAGATGAAGAACCTGCGTGACGGCCGCAAGAACAACGTCCGCTTCCGCTCGGCCGAGACGGTCGAGCGCGTCCGGCTGGATACCAAGGATTTCCAGTTCCTCTATCCCGAGGGCGACATGCTCGTCTTCATGGACAAGGAAACCTATGAGCAGACCACGCTGCCCCGCGATCTGCTGGGCGATGCGGCCGCCTTCCTTCAGGACGGCATGGACGTGGTGATGGAACTCTATGACGAGGAAGCGATCAGCGTCCAGCTGCCCGACACGATCGAGGCGACGATCGTCGAGGCGGATGCGGTGGTAAAGGGACAGACCGCGTCGTCGAGCTACAAGCCCGCTGTCCTCGACAATGGCGTGCGCGTGATGGTGCCGCCGCATATCGGCGCGGGCACCCGCATCGTCGTCGATGTCTATGAACAGACCTATGTCCGCCGCGCGGATTGAACGACATGCCGACGATCATCACAGACGCGCGCAGCTTTCGCGCTGACCGCGCCTGGGGCGCGCGCGACCTGGCCGAGATCGGCGGCGCGACCGTGCGGCTGCATTGGACCGACCAACCCTATAAGTGGCACGTCAATGACGGTGCCGAGGTGTTCGTGGTCATCGATGGTACGGTCGACATGCACTATCGCCTGGCGGGCGAAGAGCATCGCGTGCTGCTGAACAGCGGCGATATCTTCATGGCCGATGTGGGCGACGAGCATGTCGCGCGTCCGCAGGGCGAGGCGCGCATCCTGGTCGTCGAACGAAAAGGCTCGGTGTAAGAGCCTTTGAATCTCCCTCTCCCCGTCGGGGGGAGGGTCGGGGAGAGGGGCTGGCTTAGGCCGGTCGGTCTCCCCTCATTCCCTTCTCCCAACCCTCTCCCCATGGGGGAGCGGGCCAAAGGTTTAACATGGTAGCCCATTCCGGCCTGATCACCGTCATCGACCGCGCCGCGCGCAAGGCCGCGCCGCGCCTGCGCCGCGACTTCAACGAGGTCCAGCACCTGCAGGTCAGCCGCAAGGGACCGGCCGATTTCGTGTCGATGGCCGACAAGCGGGCCGAGCAGACGATCGTCGAGGAACTGCGCAAGGCGCGGCCCGACTGGGGCATGCTGCTCGAGGAAGGCGGCGAGATCGCAGGCGATCCCGACAAGCCGCGCTTCATCGTCGATCCGCTGGACGGCACCAGCAACTTCCTGCACGGCATCCCGCATTTCGCCATCTCCATCGCGGTCGAGGATCCGCGCGGGCCCCAGGGCAAGCCCGAGATCACCCATGGCCTGGTCTATCAGCCGCTGACCGATGAGAGCTTCTGGGCCGAGAAGGGCCGCGGTGCGTGGCTGACCGACCAGCGGCTGCGGGTGTCGGCGCGCACCGAGTTGGCCGATGCGCTGATTGCGACGGGAATTCCGTTCCTGGGCCACGGCAATTTCGCCGAGTGGAGCCGCATTTTCGGCGCAGTTGCGCCCGAAGTCGCGGGCATCCGGCGGTTCGGCTCGGCAGCGCTCGACCTTGCCTGGGTCGCGGCGGGGCGCTTCGACGGCTATTGGGAAAGCGGGCTCCAGCCGTGGGATGTCGCGGCCGGCATGCTGCTGGTCAAGGAAGCGGGCGGCTTCGTCACCGACTTTCGCGGGTCCGATCGGGCGATGGAGCGCAACGAGTTCCTGGCCGCCACCGACGGCCTGCATTCCAAGCTGCACAAGCTGGTTGCGACGTCGCTGCGCTAGACGCGGCGCGCGCTGGGACCCGCGATTTTCGGGGCCGGGACCGCATGTTTTTTGCCGCCCGCGCCCTTGCTCCGCCACCCCCATCGGCCTAGAAGCCGAGCGATATTCCGCAACCGCGAGAAGGTGCCTTGCCCGACCTGCTGCAATATCTGCCGATCCTGCTGTTCCTGGGCGTGGCGCTGGCGCTTTCCTGTGCGTTCGTGTTCCTGCCGATGGTGGTGTCGCGGCTGACCGGCACGCACCAGCCGACACCGGAAAAGCTTGCCGAATATGAATGCGGCTTTCCCGCGTTCGAGGATTCGCGCAGCCAGTTCGACGTGCGCTTCTACCTTGTCGCGATTCTGTTCATCGTCTTCGATCTGGAGGCCGCATTCCTCTATCCCTGGGCGGTGACGGTGTTCGACCTTGGCTGGGTCGCGTGGATTTCGATGATGATCTTCATCGGCGAACTGGCGCTGGGCCTGATCTATGCCTGGAAGGTCGGCGCGCTGGATTGGGAATGAGTGAGATGAACCAGCTTACCCCCGCGGTGCCGGGTGATGCGATCGTCCCGCCGGACGTGCAGTTTTACAACGATCTGAACGGCGAATTGGGGGACAAGGGCTTCCTGGTCACCTCGACAGAGGACCTGTTCAACTGGGCGCGCACCGGCAGCCTGTGGTGGATGACCTTTGGCCTGGCGTGCTGCGCGGTCGAGATGATCCACGTCAACATGCCGCGCTATGACATGGAGCGGTTCGGCGTCGCCCCGCGCGCGTCCCCGCGCCAGTCGGACGTGATGATCGTGGCGGGCACGCTGTGCAACAAGATGGCGCCGGCGCTGCGCCGGGTTTACGACCAGATGTCGGAGCCCAAATACGTCATCTCGATGGGCAGCTGCGCCAATGGCGGCGGCTATTACCACTACAGCTACAGCGTGGTGCGCGGCTGCGACCGGATCGTTCCGGTCGACATCTATGTCCCCGGCTGTCCGCCGACCGCCGAGGCGCTGCTCTATGGCGTGATGCAGTTGCAGCGGAAGATCCGCCGTGTCGGGACGATCGAGCGGTGAACGCGCCTTCGTCATTCCTGGACAGGCCGACGCGCGTCACGAAGGCCAGCGCAACCGGTGCGACCGCCACGGGCGCGGGCGCGGTCGGCATGCTGGCCGGCGGCGCACTGGCCGCGGGGTTCATCGCGCTGGGCGCGGTCGTTATCGGCCGGCTGATCGTCCGCCGCGCGCGCGTCGAGCGGCTTGAGGTCGGCGAACTGGTGATCCATCGCCTGACCCGTGTGGAGGAGGCGCGCGATGCTTAGTTCGGCCCCCCGCTATGTCGCGAATGATGGCGTGATCGACACCGCGCGCGCCGCGCTGGGCGACATGATCGTCGAGGCGCAGGACCTGGTCGGCGAAGTGACGCTGACCGTGGTGCGCGACCGCCTGGTCGAAGCGATGATATCGCTGCGCGATACGCCGGGCCTGGAATATCAGCAGCTGATGGAGATTGCGGGGGTCGATTATCCCGCGCGGGCCGAGCGGTTCGACGTCTGCTACCATCTGCTCAGCCTGACGCGAAACCACCGCGTCCGCGTGCGCGTCACGACCGACGAAGTCGCGGCGGTGCCGTCGGTGACGGGGATCTGGCCGGTCGCGGGCTGGTTGGAGCGCGAAGTGTACGACATGTACGGCGTGCTGTTCGACGGCAATCCGGACCTGCGTCGCATCCTGACTGACTATGGCTTTCGCGGGCATCCGTTCCGCAAGGATTTCCCGCTGAGCGGGCATGTCGAGCTGCGCTATTCCGAAGAGGCCAAGCGCGTCGTCTATGAACCGGTCAAGCTGGCGCAGGATTTCCGTACCTTCGACTTCCTGAGCCCCTGGGAGGGCGCGCAATATGTGCTGCCGGGCGACGAGAAGGCACCTCCGCCGCCCGCTCCTCCGCCGCCCGCTCCTGCGCCGCCGGCTGCGCCCGAGGCCAAGGGGGCGCCGACGCCGGCAACCGCTGATCAGGTCGCCAAGGCCGACGCATCGCCCGCGGTCGCGCCCGCGGTCAGCGAGGTCAAGACCACCGAGCACACCGGCCAGAGCGGTGCGGGCCAGCCGCATCCGGGCGACCTGCCCGCGGAAAAGCCCAAGGCCAAGCGCGCGCCACGCGCGAAGGCTGCCGATCCCGCGACCGAGGCGAAGCCGGCGGCAAAGCGCGCCCGCAAGCCCAAGGCCGAGCCGAAAGGGGAAGTGTGACGATGCCCGCACCTGAACCGATCGTGCTGGCGGACAAGCTGGCGGCGTTCGCGGATCATTGGAATCCGCGCGTCATCGGCAGCTATAACGGCCATGAGCTGCGCGTTGCCAAGGTGCAGGGCGACTTCACCTGGCATGCCCATGCCGACACCGACGAGCTGTTCCTCGTCCTCAAGGGCGAGCTGGGGATCGAGTTTCGCGACGGCGTGCGCCGGCTGCGTGCGGGCGAAATGATCGTCGTGCCGCGCGGGACCGAGCATCGCCCGTTCGCCGAGGAAGAAGTCCACATGTTGATGATCGACCGCGAAGGCGAACCGAATACGGGCGACGCGCCCTCGCACCTGACCCGCGCGACGCTGGAGACATTGTGATGGCCGAGACGATCGATGCCACCGCGCCGGCGACCAGCGATGGCGCCGCCACCGACGAAGTGATGATCGAGAACTACACGATCAACTTCGGCCCGCAGCACCCGGCCGCGCACGGCGTGCTGCGGCTGGTGATGGAGCTGGACGGCGAGATCGTCGAGCGGCTCGATCCGCATGTCGGCCTGCTCCACCGCGGCACCGAAAAGCTGATCGAATACAAGACCTATACCCAGGCGATCCCCTATTTCGACCGGCTCGATTACTGTTCGCCGATGTGCATGGAGCATAGCTTCGTGCTGGCGGTCGAAAAGCTGCTCGACCTGGAGGTGCCGCTGCGCGCGCAATATCTGCGCGTGTTCTTCGCCGAGCTGACGCGCATCAAGAACCACATGCTCAACCTGGGCTCACACGTCATGGACGTGGGCGCGATGACGCCCAATCTGTGGATGTTCGAGCTGCGCGAAGACTGCATGAACTTCTACGAGCGCGCGTCGGGCGCGCGGATGCATGCCAATTATTTCCGCGTCGGCGGCGTGCATCAGGACGTGCCGCTGAAGCTGCTGACGGACATCGCCGACTGGCTCGACACCCGCCTGCCGCGCCTGTTCGAGGATGCAATCAGCCTGGTCGCCGAAAACCGCATCTTCAAGCAGCGCAACGTCGACATCGCCATCGTCAGCCGCGAGGATGCGATCAAGTGGGGCTTTTCCGGCCCGATGATCCGTGCGGCCGGCATCCCGTGGGATCTGCGCAAGTCGCAGCCCTATGACGTCTATGACCGCATGGAGTTCGACGTGCCGGTCGGCACGCGCGGCGACTGCTATGACCGGTTCATGGTGCGCGTCGAGGAAGTCCGCCAGTCGGCGCGGATCATGAAGCAGTGCCTGGCGCAAATGCCCGAAGGCCCGGTGATGACGCTCGATCGCAAGGTCGGCCCGCCGCCGCGCGGCGAGATGAAGCGGTCGATGGAAGCACTGATCCACCACTTCAAGCTCTATACCGAGGGCTATCACGTCCCCGCCGGCGAAGTATATGTCGCGACCGAAAGCCCCAAGGGCGAGTTCGGCGTCTATCTGGTCAGCGACGGCACCAACAAGCCCTATCGCTGCAAGATCCGCCCGACCGCGTTCAGCCATTTGCAGGCCATGGACTTCATGTCGCGCGGCCACATGCTGGCGGACACGACTGCCATTCTCGGCGCGATGGATATCGTGTTCGGGGAGTGTGACCGGTGACGGGTTGGCCGCGAGATGTATTCCTGTGTTCGATCGGCGCTTCAGTGGCGATGCAAGCTAGCGAATCGTGGCCCGGAAGGCAGGCCGTCCTGATGCTGATTGGGCTGGGTCTGATGGCCGCCGTCATTGGTGTGGCAGTCGGTCGGAGGAAGAAATCTCATGGCTGACACCCCAAACCTCCCCTCCGAACCCGAAGTCCGCGCGCGCTGGGCGTCGTTCGAGTGGTCGATCGACAATGCGGTCAAGGCGCGCGAGATCGTCGCGCGCTACCCGGCGGGCCGCCAGCAATCGGCCACGCTGCCGCTGCTCGACCTGGCCCAGCGCCAGGTGGGGGCGGAGACCAGCACCCAGGGCTGGCTGCCGGTGCCGGTGATCGAATATGTGGCCGCCTATCTCGGCATGCCGTACATGCGCGTGTTCGAGGTCGCGACCTTCTACACCATGTACAATCTGGCCCCGGTCGGGCGTTTCCATGTCCAGGTGTGCGGCACGACGCCGTGCATGCTGCGCGGCTCCGACGACGTGTTCCAGGCGTGCAAGGACAAGGGCCTGGCCAAGGGCAAAACGACCGCGGACGGCCTGTTCACGCTGACCGAAGTCGAGTGCATGGGCAATTGCGCGTCCGCGCCCATGGTCCAGATCAACGACGACAACTACGAAGACCTGACCTATGATCGCATGGCCGCGATCCTCGACGCGCTGGCAAAGGGCGAAGCGCCCCGGCCCGGCACGCAGGAGCCCGGCCGCCATACCGTCGAGCCGCTGGGCGGGCCGACGACGCTGACCGCGATGGTCGCCGAAAACCACGATTATCGGAAGGAATGGGCATGAGCGCGAAGGACAAGAACCTGATCGTCACCATCCTGGCGATCATCGGCGGCATCGTCGTGCTCGGCTGGGTGCTGAAACTTACCTTTGCGCTGTTCGGGCCGCTGCTGGTCATCGGCCTCGCGGTGGTCGTCTATCTGTGGATGACCAAGGACAAGGGGCGGCGGTGATGCCCGAAGAAGCGGAAATCCTGAACTTCATCGGCGAGCAGTTTCGCCGGCTCAATGGCCGCCTCGATCGCATCGAGAGCGACCTGGGCGACATCAAGCTGCGCGTTACCGCCAGCGTGGAGCATATGGCATCGATGATGATGTCGATCGCCGGCATCAATTCGCGCATGGACAAGATGGACGCACGGCTGGCGCGGGTTGAGCGCCGCCTTGATTTGACGGATGCCGGATGATGCTCGCGGACAAGGATCGCATCTTCACCAATCTCTACGGCTATCAGCCGTGGAATATCGACGCGGCGATGAAGCGCGGCGACTGGGACGATACCAAGGCGCTGATGGCCCGCGGCCAGGACGCGATCATCGACCAGATCAAGGCATCGGGCCTGCGCGGGCGCGGCGGGGCGGGCTTTCCCACGGGCGTGAAATGGGGCTTCATGCCCAAGGAGCCCAAGGCGGAGCGGCCCAATTTCCTGGTCATCAACGCCGATGAATCCGAGCCTGGTAGCTGCAAGGACCGCGAGATCATCCGCCACGATCCGCACAAGCTGATCGAAGGCGCGCTGATCGCCGGCTATGCGATGCGCGCGCGGGCCGCGTACATCTACATTCGCGGCGAATACATCCGTGAGGCGGAGACGCTGTTCGCCGCGGTTGCCGAAGCCTATGCCAAGGGGTTCCTGGGCAAGAATGCCTGCGGCTCGGGCTATGATTTCGACGTGTTCGTCCACCGGGGTGCCGGCGCGTATATCTGCGGCGAAGAAACCGCGATGCTCGAAAGCCTGGAGGGCAAGAAGGGCCAGCCGCGGCTGAAGCCGCCCTTTCCGGCGGGCGCGGGTCTGTATGGCTGCCCGACCACGGTCAACAACGTCGAATCGATCGCGGTCGCGCCGACGATCCTGCGGCGTGGGCCGGAGTGGTTCTCGAGCTTCGGGCGCGAGAACAACAAGGGCACCAAGCTGTTCCAGATCAGCGGGCATGTCGAAAAGCCCTGCGTGGTCGAGGAAGCGATGAGCATCCCGTTCCGCGAGCTGATCGAAAAGCATTGCGGCGGCATTCGCGGCGGCTGGGACAATCTGCTCGCGGTGATCCCCGGCGGCTCGTCGGTGCCTTTGGTGCCTGCCGAACAGATCATGGACGCGCCGATGGATTTCGACGGGCTCAAGGCGCTGGGTTCGGGCCTCGGCACCGCCGCCGTCATCGTGATGGACAAGTCGACCGACGTCGTCCGCGCGATCAGCCGCCTGAGCTATTTCTACAAGCATGAAAGCTGCGGCCAGTGCACGCCGTGCCGCGAGGGCACCGGCTGGATGTGGCGGGTGATGGAGCGGCTGCGCAGCGGTGACGCCGACGTCAGCGAGATCGATACGCTCTATCAGGTCACCAAGCAGGTCGAAGGCCACACCATCTGCGCGCTTGGCGACGCCGCCGCCTGGCCGATCCAGGGCCTGATCCGCCATTTCCGCCCGGAGCTTGAGCGCCGCATTGCGGAGCGACAGGGCGGCGGGCTGGAACCGATGCAGGAGGCGGCGGAGTAATGGGCATCATCCGCCAGCATTTGCACCTGGCCAATTGGGCGCGTGACGATCTTGAGGAAGTCGATGCGCTTGCGCTGGTCGATACCGGATCGCTTGAACTGTGCATTCCGCAGCATGTGGCAAACCAGCTGCGCCTGAAGAAGCTCGACGATCGGGAAGTGACGCTGGCGAGCGGCGAGAAGCTCGTCGTTCCTTATGTCGGCGGCGTTCAGATCGAAGTCTTTGGCCGGCGCACCGTCCAGAGTGCGAATGTCCTGGGCGACGAAGTGTTGCTCGGCGCCATCCCGCTTGAGGCCATGGACCTGGTGATCCGACCAGCGACCCTGTCGCTCACGCCTAATCCCGATAGTCCGAACATCCCGGCGTCGCTCGCAAAGGGCGTGCGACCTGCCGGGCAGGGTGACCGTTAATGCCTAAACTCACCGTAGACGGAATCGAAGTCGAAGTGCCGCAGGGCGCGACCGTGCTTCAGGCGTGCGAGGCGGCGGGGAAGGAGATTCCACGCTTCTGCTATCATGAGCGGCTGTCGATCGCCGGCAATTGCCGGATGTGCCTGGTCGAGGTGAAGCCCGGGCCGCCCAAGCCGCAGGCGTCGTGCGCGCTGCCCGCCGCCGATAATCAGGAAATCCGCACCGACTCAGCGATGGTGAAGGCCGCGCGCGAAGGGGTGATGGAGTTCCTGCTCATCAACCACCCGCTCGACTGCCCGATCTGTGACCAGGGCGGCGAGTGCGACCTGCAGGACCAGTCGGTCGCCTATGGCCGGGGCAGCAGCCGCTATACCGAGAACAAGCGGGCGGTGACCGAGAAGTACATGGGCCCGATCGTCAAGACGGTGATGACGCGCTGCATCCAGTGCACGCGCTGCGTCCGCTTTGCCGAGGAAGTCGCGGGCGTCGAGGAAATCGGCGCGATCTATCGCGGCGAGAACATGCAGATCACCAGCTATCTGGAAAAGGCGGTGACCAGCGAACTCTCGGGCAATGTCGTCGATCTGTGCCCGGTCGGCGCGCTGACGTCCAAGCCCTATGCGTTCGAGGCGCGGCCCTGGGAGCTCAAGAAGAACCTGGCGATCGACGTGATGGACGCGGTCGGCACCAACATCCGCCTCGACAGCCGCGGGCGCGCGGTGCTGCGCGTGCTGCCGCGCATCAACGAGGACGTGAACGAGGAATGGGCGCACGACAAGACGCGCCACCATGTCGACGGCCTGGCGCGCAAGCGGCTTGACCGGCCCTATGTGCGCCGCGACGGCAAGCTGGTGCCCGCGACCTGGGAAGAAGCGTTCGATGTGATCGCCGATCGCGCCAAGGCGGCGGGCTCGAGCGTCGCGGCGATCGCCGGCGACCTGCTCGATTGCGAAACGATGTTCGCCGCCAAATTGCTGGTCAATGCGCTCGGATCGACGCTGCTCGAGGGGCGGCAGACCGGCATGGCCTATGATGTCACCAATCTGGGTGCGGTCGCGTTCAACACGACGATCGGGGGCGTCGAGGACGCGGACGCGATCCTGCTGGTCGGCAGCAATCTGCGCTGGGAAGCGCCGCTCATCAACACCCGCGTGCGCAAGGCGATCAAGCGCGGGGCCAAGGTGTTCGCGATCGGACCGGAGGTCGACCTCACCTATCCGGTGACGTGGCTGGGCAACGACCTGTCGCTGCTCAACAAGCTGCCGGATGCGGTGGCCCAAGCGTTTGGCGCGGCGCAGCGGCCGGTGGTGATGGTCGGGCCGGGGGCGCTCAAGCAGGGCTTTGGCGGCGCGCTGGCGCTGGTCAATCCGTTGAACCTTGTCCGTGAGGGGTGGAACGGCTTCAACGTCGTCCACACCGCCGCGGCGCGGATGGGCGGGCTGATGCTCGGCTATGCGCAGCCGGGCGGCATCGCCGACATCGTCGCGGCCGCCCCCAAGCTGGCCTTTTTCCTGGGCGCGGACGAAGTGGATTTCACGGGCTTTGCGGGCAGCTTCAAAGTGTTCATCGGCCATCATGGTGACAAGGGCGCACACGCCGCCGACGTGATCCTGCCGGCGGCGAGCTATGCCGAGAAGAACGGCACCTACGTCAACCTGGAAGGCCGCGTGCAGTTCAGCAACCGCGCTGCCTTCCCGCCGGGCGACGCGCGCGAGGACTGGACGATCCTGCGCGCGCTGTCGGAGCGGCTGGGCCACACGCTGCCGTTCGACACGTTCGACCAGTTGCGCGCCGAGATGGCGAAGGCGGTGGCGGCGCTGGGTGAGGAAGGGCTGGTCCGCTACGACTGGAACCCGCCCGCGCTCGACGCGGCGGCGTCGGGCGAAGTCACCTATCCGATCGCCGACTTTTACCTCACCAACGCGATTTGCCGCGCCAGCCCGACGATGCAGCGTTGCTCGGCCGAACTGATCCACGGCCAGGATTTCGCGGAGGCGGCGGAGTGAGTGTCGATGCTCGATTTCCTCTCCGATCTCGGCGCAATGTTGTCCGGTGGTCCGGGCGAAGATACGCCCGCTTGGTACAAGTGGCTTTGGGGGTTGATATTGCTCACTTGTTTACTCGGATCATTCGCCATCATCGTGTGGCTGCTGTGAGAGGAGGACTCGGGCATTGACCTCCTTCTTCCAATCCGCCGGCCTCTCCTTCGAAGCCGCATGGTTCACCGCGACGATCATCGGCATCCTGCTGATCGCGTTTCCGGTCATGCTGGCGGTGGCGATGATCATCTATGCCGATCGCAAGATCTGGGCGGCGATGGCGCTGCGCAAGGGGCCGAACGTGGTCGGTCCGTTCGGGCTGCTCCAGTCGTTCGCCGACGGGATCAAGGTGTTCCTGCAGGAAACGATCATCCCGTCAGGGGCGAACAAGGGCCTGTTCCTGCTCGCCCCGATCATCACCTTCACCGTCGCGCTGATCGTGTGGGCGGTGGTGCCGTTCGACGTCGGCGTCGTGCTGTCCGACATCAATGTCGGGCTGCTCTATGTGCTCGCCGCGTCGTCGCTCGGTGTCTATGGCATCATCCTGGCGGGCTGGTCGTCCAACTCGAAATACCCGTTCTTCTCGGCGATCCGCGCCGCGGCGCAGATGGTGTCGTATGAAGTCGCAATCGGGTTCGTGCTGATCTCGGTCGTGCTGTGGGCCGGCACCTTCAACCTGTCGGGAATTGTCGAGGCGCAGCGCAATGTGATGGGGACGCCGGTCAACGGCTTCTTCCTCAACCCGCTGTTGTTCCCGATGGCGGTGGTGTTCTTCATCTCCTCGCTGGCCGAGACGCAGCGCGCGCCGTTCGACCTGACCGAAGCAGAAAGCGAGCTGGTTGCGGGATACCAGACCGAATATTCGTCGATGGCGTTCGCGCTCTACTGGCTGGGCGAATATGCCAATGTGATCCTGATGTGCGTGCTCAACGCGACCCTGTTCTGGGGCGGCTATCTGCCGCCGTTCGACTGGGCGCCGCTTTATGCCGTGCCGGGCATCATATGGCTGTTCGTCAAGATGCTCGCCTTCTTCTTCCTGTTCAGCTGGGTGAAGGCGACGGTACCGCGCTATCGCTATGACCAGCTGATGCGGTTGGGCTGGAAAATCTTCCTGCCGCTGTCGCTGCTGTTCGTCTTCCTGGTGTCGGGTTTCCTTATGCTGACGCGCGTCGGGACTGAATGCGCCCCCGCCGATCGCATGTATGTCAGCGGTGCCAATATCAGGGGCGTCGACGTCCGCGTCGATCCGCCGCGCTACCCGGCCGACGGTATTTGCCGCGACAAGCTTTTCAACGGAAAGTCGAGCCAATGAGCCTCGCCCAGACCCTTCGTTCGTTCACGCTCTATGAGTTCGTGAAGGCGCACGCGCTGACGCTGCGCTACTTCTTCAAGAAAAAGGCGACGATCAACTATCCGTACGAAAAGAACCCGATCTCGGCGCGGTTCCGTGGGGAACATGCGCTGCGTCGCTATCCCAATGGCGAGGAGCGCTGCATCGCGTGCAAGCTGTGCGAGGCGGTGTGCCCGGCGCTCGCCATCACGATCGAGGCCGAGCCGCGCGAGGACGGCAGCCGCCGCACGACGCGCTACGACATCGACATGGTCAAGTGCATCTATTGCGGGCTGTGCCAGGAAGCGTGCCCGGTCGACGCGATCGTCGAAGGGCCGAATTTCGAGTTCGCCACCGAAACGCGCGAAGAATTGATCTATCACAAGGAAAAGCTGCTGGCGAACGGTGACCGTTGGGAGCAGGCGATCGCCGCGAACCTTGCCGCCGACGCGCCCTATCGGTAAGCGGCCAGCATCAAAGGGCTCGCAATGATTCAAACCACTCGCGTCGCCCCAGCGAAAGGGCCCCCGCAAAGTAATGCTTTGCGGGGATCCCCGAAGGCTGGGGCCTCAATCCGGCAGGGTGCGTCCTTGCGGCACGAGACCCCGGCCTTTGCCGGGGTGACGAACCTTGTTCGCCGGGGGAATGCGTGATCCAGGCCATCGCCTTTTACCTGTTCGCGACCGTGGTCATCGTCAGCGCGACGATGACGATCGCGTCGCGCAACCCCGTACATTCGGTGCTGTGGCTGATCCTGGCGTTCTTCAACGCCGCCGGCCTCATGGTGCTGGTGGGGGCCGAATTCATCGCGATGCTGCTGGTCATCGTCTATGTCGGCGCGGTCGCCATCCTGTTCCTGTTCGTCGTGATGATGCTCGATATCGATTTCGCCGAGCTGCGCGCCGGGGTGGTCAATTATTTCTGGATCGGGCTGACGCTGGCGGTCGCGCTGGCGGCAGAGATTTTCATCGCGGTCGGCGCATGGTCGGCGGGCGGCGTGAAGATCGCGGACCGGCTGGCCCCGATCGACCCGACGGTCCCCAATATCGAGGCGATCGGGCGGCTGCTCTATTCGCGCTACCTCTATCTGTTCGAGGGCGCGGGGCTGGTGCTGCTGGTCGCGATGATCGGTGCGATCGTGCTGACCTATCGCCAGCGTGAAGGCGTGCTGCGCCAGAATGTCAGCCGCCAGATCAACCGCCGCGCAAAGGATGCGGTGCGTAACGTCAATCAGCCGGTCGGGCAAGGGGTGGAGCTGTGAGCACGACCAATCCCCAAACGCCGTTCGCTTCGAGCGAAGTCGAGAAGCGTATCTCGACTGCGCTCGATACGAACGGTCCCTGTTTGTGTTTGAAGGGGCTCACCGCATGATCGGGATCACCCACTACCTCGTCGTCTCCGGCATCCTGTTCACGCTCGGCGTGCTCGGCATCTTCGTCAACCGCAAGAACCTGATCGTCATCCTGATGGCGATCGAGCTGATCCTGCTCGCGGTGAACCTCAACCTCGTCGCGTTCTCCGCCTATCTCGGCGACCTGGTCGGCCAGGTGTTCGCGATGTTCGTGCTGACCGTCGCGGCGGGCGAAGCGGCGATCGGGCTGGCGATCCTGGTCATCTATTTCCGTGGCCGCGGCACGATCGCGGTCGACGACGTCAACCGGATGAAGGGGTGATGGTGACGAAGAAAAGCGTCGTCCCGGCGAAGGCCGGGACCGCCGGGCTATTGGCGCTCTGTAAATTGCCAGCGGCCCCGGCCTTCGGGGTTCCCCGCAAAGGAATACTTTGCGGGGGCCCCCGCGCCGGGGCGACGGAGGGGCTTCGGTGAACACCATCGCCATCATCGTCTTCGCGCCCCTGGTCGCGTCGATCGTCGCGGGGCTGTCGAACCGCGCGTTCGGGATCGCGTTCCCGAAGCTCATCACCACCGCCGGCCTGTTCATCGCCTGCGCGCTCAGCTGGCCGATCTTCGTCGGCTTCCTGTCGGGCAGCGCCGAAGCCGGCGTGGTGCCGGTGCTTACCTGGATGCGATCGGGCACGCTTGATGTCGAATGGGCGCTGCGCGTCGACGCGTTGACCGCGGTCATGCTGGTGGTCATCACCACCGTCTCCGCGCTCGTCCACCTCTATAGCTGGGGCTATATGAGCGAGGACCCGGATCAGCCGCGCTTCTTCGCCTATCTGTCGCTGTTCACCTTCGCCATGCTGATGTTGGTGACTGCCGACAACATCGTCCAGATGTTCTTCGGCTGGGAAGGTGTCGGTCTCGCCAGCTACCTGCTGATCGGCTTCTGGTTCAAAAAGCCCTCGGCCAATGCGGCGGCGATCAAGGCGTTCGTGGTCAACCGCGTCGGCGATCTCGGCTTCATGCTCGGCATTTTCGGCCTGTTCCTGGTGTTCGGCACGATTTCCATCCCCGAGATCCTGGCCGCCGTGCCGAACCAGGCGGGATCGACGATCGGCTTCCTAGGCTATCGCGTCGACACGCTGACGCTGATCTGCCTGCTGCTGTTCGTCGGCGCGATGGGCAAGTCGGCGCAGCTGGGCCTGCACACCTGGCTGCCCGACGCGATGGAGGGGCCGACGCCCGTTTCCGCGCTGATCCACGCCGCGACGATGGTGACCGCGGGCGTGTTCATGGTTTGCCGCCTGTCGCCGCTGTTCGAGGCCGCGCCGATCGCGCTGGGCGTCGTCACCGTGGTGGGCGCCGCGACCTGCATCTTCGCCGCCACCATCGGCACGGTGCAGACCGACATCAAGCGCGTCATCGCCTATTCGACGTGCAGCCAGCTCGGCTACATGTTCTTCGCCGCCGGCGTTGGTGCGTATGGCGCGGCGATGTTCCACCTGTTCACCCACGCCTTCTTCAAGGCGCTGTTGTTCCTGGGCGCGGGCAGCGTGATCCACGCGATGCACCATGAACAGGACATGCGCTTCTATGGCGGGCTGCGTCGGCACATCCCGGTGACGTTCTGGACGATGATGGCCGGCACGCTGGCGATCACCGGGGTCGGCATCGCGCCGATCTTCGGCAACGAGCCGTTCGGTTTCGCGGGTTTCCATTCCAAGGACGCGATCCTGGAAGCGGCCTTCGCGTCCGGCGAGGGTGTCGGCGCGTTCTGGGTCGGTACGTTCGCCGCCCTGCTCACCAGCTTCTATTCGTGGCGTCTGATGTTCCTGACCTTCTGGGGCAAGCCGCGCTGGGCCGCGTCGGAGCATATCCAGCACGCGATTCACGATGCGCACGGGCACGGTGCGCATGGCCATGACGATCACGCGACGCACGGCCATGGCGACGTCGCGGCCAACGCGCCGGCTCAGGAAGACGCCGGCCACGCGCCTGCGCATGTCGAGCATCACGTGACCGAGGGTACCGGCGGCTACCACCCGCATGAAAGCCCGTGGGTGATGCTGGTGCCGCTGCTGGTGCTGACCATCGGCGCGATCGCGTCCGGCTTCGGCTTCTTCCACCACTTCATCGAAGCGGAAGCGGGTGATGCGTTCTGGAAGGGCAGCATCTTCTTCGACGCGACGCTGGCGCATGCGATGCACGAGGTGCCGTTGCTGGTGAAGCTGGCCGCGACCATCGTCATGGGGATCGGCTTCGTCGTCGCGGTCTACGCCTATCTTCTGCGGCCCGGTTTCCCGGCGCAGTTTGTCGAGCAGTTCCGCATCCTCCACCGCTTCTTGCTCAACAAGTGGTATTTCGACGAGCTTTACGGCCATCTGTTCGTCCGCCCCGCGCTCGCCTTTGGCCGGCTGTTCTGGAAGCAGGGCGACGAGGGCACGATCGATCGCTTCGGGCCCAACGGGTCGGCGGCATTGGTGATGGCGGGGACGCGCGCGGCGGCAAAGCTGCAATCGGGATATGTCTATAGCTATGCGTTCGTCATGCTGATCGGGCTCACTGCCGCGGTCACCTGGATCATCACGCGATGACCGGTTTTCCGATCCTCTCCGTCATGCTGGCGGTGCCGCTGGTCGCGGCACTTGCCTGCCTGTTCACCGATGCCAGGTCGGCGCGCTGGATCGCGCTGGCCGCGACGCTGGTCGATCTGGCGCTGGGCGCGTTGCTCTGGGCCAATTTCGATCAGTCGGCGCAGGCCGCACAATGGCAGTTCGTTGAATATGCGCCGATCTTCGGCCGTTTCGCCTGGGCGGTCGGCATCGACGGCATCTCGCTGCTGCTGATCCTGCTCTCGGTCTTCCTGATGCCGATCTGCATCGGCGCGAGCTGGGAAGCGATCACCGATCGCGTGCCCGAATATATGGCGGCGTTCCTGCTCACCGAAACGCTGATGATCGGCACGTTCGCGGCGCAGGACCTGTTCCTGTTCTACATGTTCTTCGAAGCCGGTCTGATCCCGATGTATCTGATCATCGGCATCTGGGGCGGCGCGAACCGCATCTACGCCAGCTATAAGTTCTTCCTCTACACGCTGCTCGGCTCGCTGCTGATGTTAGTCGCGATGATCTACATGACCACGACGGCGGGGACGACGAGCATCCCGGCGCTGATGGCATATGACTTCCCGCCACAGGTTCAGACCTGGCTGTGGCTCGCCTTCTTCGCCTCATTCGCGGTCAAGATGCCGATGTGGCCGGTCCACACCTGGCTGCCCGACGCGCACGTGCAGGCACCGACCGCGGGGTCGGTAATCCTGGCCGGCGTGCTGCTCAAACTGGGCGGCTATGGCTTCCTGCGCTTCTCGCTGCCGATGTTCCCGGAGGCATCGGCGCAGCTGACCTGGCTGATCCTGGCCTTGTCGGCGGTGGCGGTGATCTACACCTCGCTGGTCGCGCTGGTGCAGGCGGATATGAAGAAGCTGATCGCCTATTCCTCGGTCGCGCACATGGCGATCGTGACGATCGGCCTCTTCGCGTTCAACCAGCAGGGGATCGAGGGCGCGATGATCGTCATGCTCTCGCACGGCCTCGTCTCGGGCGCGCTGTTCCTGTGCGTCGGCGTCATCTATGATCGGCTGCACACGCGCGAGATCGATCGTTATGGCGGCCTGGCGATCAACATGCCGCGCTACGCCGTGTTGTTCCTGCTGTTCACCATGGCGTCGATCGGCCTGCCGGGCACCAGCGGCTTTGTCGGCGAGTTTTTGAGCCTGATGGGCACCTATCAGGTGTCGACCTGGGCAGCGGTGCTCTGCACGACCGGCATCATCCTGGGCGCCGCCTATATGCTTTGGCTCTATCGCCGCGTCGTGTTCGGCGATCTGGTCAAGGACGATGTCCGCGCCATGCCCGACCTGTCGCCGCGTGAGATCGCGCTGCTCGCGCCGATTGCGGCAGTGGTGCTGTGGATGGGTGTCTATCCCGAACCGTTCATCGCGCCGATGCGGGCCGATGTGACGACCCTGCTCGCGCGGCTCGATCGCGCTGCGCCGGCGGGCGATTCGCGTCCGACGCCGGGCACGGCTGCGGGGGCAGCGGCTTACGCGGCGCGGGTCGAGGTGGCGCGCGGGCACCATGAGGGCGCTGGCGAACATTCAACGGGCGCGGGCGAAGCCACCGCCGCGGGGACGCATTGATGGATTACGGTTCGCAACTGGTTCTGACCCTGCCGGAGATCGTGCTGACGCTCGGCGCGCTGGCATTGATGCTGGCGGCTGCCTGGGGCGGCACGGCGGCAACGCGCGCGATCAGCACCGCGTCGGTCGCGATCCTGATCGGCGCGGGGATCGCGCTGACCGGCCCGGCGGGCAATGGCGGCGATGCCTTTTACGGCCTGTACCGCGCGGACGCCTTCTCCACATTCGCCAAGGTGCTGATCTATCTGGGCGCGGCGGTGGCGATCCTGATCGCGCCGCGCTTTTTCGAGCGCACCTCGGGCGAAAATCTGCGGCCTGAATATCCGATCCTGATCCTGCTCTCCTCGGTCGGCATGGGCATGATGGTGTCGGCGACCGACCTGCTCACCCTCTATGTCGGGCTCGAGCTGCAGAGTCTCGCGGCCTATGTGCTGGCCAGCTTCATGCGGCGCGACACGCGTTCGGCCGAAGCGGGCCTCAAATATTTCGTGCTCGGCGCTTTGGCGAGCGGCATTCTGCTCTACGGCATCTCGCTGGTCTATGGCTTCAGCGGCACGACCGCGTTCGACGTGATCGCGACGCGCTATGCCGAAGGGCGTTCGATCGGGCTGTTGTTCGGCCTCGTGTTCGTGTTTGCCGGGCTCGCGTTCAAGATGTCGGCGGTGCCGTTCCACATGTGGACGCCCGATGTCTATGAAGGCGCGCCGACGCCCGTCACTGCCTTCTTCGCCTCCGCGCCCAAGGTGGCGGCGGTGGCGCTCGCCACCCGCGTCGCGGTCGAGGCGATGGGCCCGGCGCTGAGCGACTGGCGCCAGATCGTCGTGTTCGCCGCGCTTGCCTCGATCATCCTGGGGGCGGCTGCCGCGATCGGGCAATCCAACATCAAGCGGCTGCTCGCCTATTCGTCGATCAACAATATCGGCTTCATCCTGATCGGGCTTGCCGCCGGCACCCCGACGGGTGTGGCATCGGTGATGTTCTACCTCGCCGTCTATCTGGTGATGACGATCGGTTCGTTCGCGCTGGTGCTCCAGATGCAGCGCGCCGACGGAAGCTCGATCGAGACGATCGACAGCCTGGCCGGCATGTCGCGCACCCGGCCGCTGCTGGCGCTCGCGCTCGCGATGTTCATGTTCTCGCTCGCCGGGGTGCCGCCGCTGTTCGGTTTCTGGGCCAAGTTCGCGGTGTTCGATGCGGCGATCCAGGCCGGGCTGTTCCCGCTGGCGGTGATCGGTATCGTGGCGTCGGTGATCGGCGCCTATTATTATCTGCGCATCGTCAAGGTGATGTATTTCGACGCGCCGGCAGAGGCATTCCCGCCCGTCGCCAGCCCTGTCGAAGGCGGCATCATCGCGGTGACGGCGGTCGCGATCTCGCCGCTTGGCATGTTCGCGATCCCCGCGCTGACGCTGTGGTCGAACGCGGCGGCGCAGGCGCTGTTCTGACCTCGACGATCCGCACGGTCGCGACGACGCGATCCACCAACGCCGATTGCCTTGCGCTTGCCGCCGCCGGAGCCGCCGAGGGGTTCTGGCTGCGCGCCGAGACGCAGACCGGGGGGCGGGGCCGGCAGGGTCGCGCCTGGCAATCGCCGCCCGGCAATCTTTACGCCAGCACCATCGTCCGGCTGCGCCCCGGCGATCCCGCGGCGGCCACGCTCGGCTTTGTCGCGGCGGTGGCGCTTGCCGATGCGGTGACCCAGGCCGCCGGGCCGATCGCCGCGCTGACGCTCAAATGGCCAAACGACGTGATGATCGGCGGCGCGAAGCTGGCGGGCATCCTGCTCGAGCGCGCCGGGGACGCTGTCGTGATCGGCTTCGGTGCCAACCTCGCCGCGCACCCCGCCGATCTCGATCGGCCGACCACCAGCCTGGCCGCACAGGGTCGGAAGGTCGAACCGCCCGCGCTGCTCGACCCGCTGACCGCCGCGCTCGCCACCGCGCTCGACAGCTGGCGCGGACATGGCTTCGCTGGCATTCGTCAGCGCTGGCTGGCGCTTGCGCATCCGCCGGGCACGCCCCTTCGGGTCCGGCCGGGGGACCGGGAAGCATTTGAAGGCAGGTTCGACGGGCTCGATCCCGATGGCGCGCTGATCCTGCGCTTGGCCGATGGCGCGGCGCGTGTCATTCACGCGGGCGACGTGTTCCTGATCTGATGGGACGAAAGGGATAGGGCCATGCTGCTCGCGGTCGATGCCGGCAACACCAATATCGTCTTTGCACTGGTTGAGCCGGGGAATGTGGCGGGCGGCGGGACGATCCGCGCGCGCTGGCGCATCGCCACCGATCCGCGACGCACGGCGGACGAATATGCGGTGTGGCTGAGCCAGCTGCTCCAGCTTGAGGGCTTCGACCGGGCGGTCGTCGACGCGGTCATCATCGGCACGGTCGTCCCGCGCGCGCTGCATAATCTCCAGGTGCTCGCCCAGAAATATTTCGGGGTGGAGGCGGTGGTGGCCGGGCGCGGCGCGGCGCAATGGGGCTTTGCGCTCGACGTCGACGAACCCGACAATCTGGGTGCGGATCGCGCGCTCAACGTCATTGCGGCGCATGCCCAGCACCCGGGCGACCTGATCATCATCGATTTCGGCACCGCCACCACCTTCGACGTCGTCGATTTTCGCGGTGCCTATAAAGGTGGCGTGATCGCGCCCGGCATCAACCTGTCGCTCGATGCGCTGGTGACCGCGGCGGCCAAGCTGCCGCGCATCGCGATCGAGGCACCGGCATCGGCGACCGTCGTCGGACGCAGCACCGTCGAACAGATGCATATCGGGATCTACTGGGGCTATATCGCGATGATCGAAGGGCTGGTCGCGCGCACCCGGGCGGAGATCGGTCGCCCCGCCCGCGTCATCGCCACCGGCGGCCTGGCGGTGCTGTTCGAGCAGCATACACAGGTTTTCGACGTGATCGAGCCCGATCTGACCATTCAGGGGCTGGCGATGCTGTGGTCGCGCGCCCATAATGGGGGTGCGGACTGACGCGCAGACCTGCGCCCCGCCAACCAGAAACGGAACCCAGTGACCCCAGGTAACGAACTGCTTTTCCTCGCGCTCGGCGGATCGGGCGAGATCGGGATGAACGTCAATCTTTACGGCACCCAGGGCAAATGGGTGATGGTCGATTGCGGCATCACCTTTGCCGATCCGGGCTATCCGGGCATCGACATCATCCTGCCCGACCTGCAATTCATCGAGGAGCGTTTGGACGACCTGCTCGGCATCGTGCTGACGCATGGGCACGAGGATCATATCGGCGCGCTGCCCTATCTCGCGGCCGATCTCGACGTCCCGCTTTATGCCACGCCGTTCACGGCCGGGTTGATCCGCGGCAAGCTGGAGGAAGAGGGGATTGCCGACCGCGTGCGGCTGAAGATCGTGGAGAATGAGGGCAGTTTCCAGTTGGGGCCCTTCGGTTTCCGCTACGTGCCGTTGGCGCATTCGATTCCGGAGGGCAATGCGCTGGTGATCGACACGCCGCATGGGCGCATTTTCCACACCGGCGACTGGAAGCTGGATAATCAGCCGCTGCTGGGCGAGCCATCGACCGAAGCCGAGCTGCGCGCGATCGGCGATGCGGGCGTGCTGGCGATGGTGTGCGATTCGACCAATGTCTTCAATCCCGAAGCCTCGGGGTCGGAGGGCGATGTCCGCAAGGGGCTGGACGAGGTGATTGCCGCGGCGACCGGTCGCGTGCTCGTCACGACGTTCGCCTCCAACGCCGCCCGGCTGCAGACGCTGGGCGAGGTGGCGCGCGACACCGGCCGCGAGCTGTGCGTCGCCGGCCGATCGCTGGACCGCATTCTTCGAGTGGCGAAGGCGACGGGCTATCTCCGCGACTTCCCCGACACGATCGATTTCGACACCGCAATGTCGCTGCCCCCCGGCCGGGTGATGATCGTCGCGACCGGCGGCCAGGGCGAGCCGCGCGCGGCGCTGTCGCGCATTGCGGAGGGAACGCACCAGATCAAGCTGGGGCAGGGCGACCTTGTCGTCTTTTCCTCCAAGCAGATTCCCGGCAACGAGATCGCGATCGGCCGCATCCAGAACACGCTGGCCGCTGCGGGCGTCGCGATGATCACCGATCGCCAGGCCTATGTGCACGTGTCTGGCCACCCGGGCCGGCCGGAACTGGCGGCGATGTATGGCTGGATCCGTCCCGAAATCCTCGTGCCAGTGCATGGCGAGCTGCGCCACATGGCCGAGCAGGCGCGCTTTGCGCTGAGCGAGGGCGTACCCCAGTCGATCGTGCAGAAGAACGGCGACATCGTCCGCCTGGCACCCGGCAAGCCCGAACGAATCGGCGCCGCGCCCTCCGGTCGGCTGGTGCTCGACGGCGACGTCATCCTGCCCGCCGACGGCACGACGATCAACGAACGGCGCAAGCTGGCGCTCTATGGCCAGGTTTCGGTCGCGGTCGCGCTGCGCAAGGGCGCGCTTGCCGGCACGCCCGAAGTGCGCATCCAGGGGGTGCCGGTCGAGGAGGATCGCGAACCCTTCATCGCCGACGCCCAGGATGCGGCAGCCGGCGCGGTCAAGGGCGACACGCGCGACCGCGAAAAGGTACGCGAGGCGGTCCGGCTTGCGGTGCGGCGGGTTGCGACCCGCTGGACGGGCAAGAAGCCGATCGTCGACGTGCTGATCGTGGACGCCTGAACCCATGGCGTGGCAGTCGGGGCTGGCGATCTATTTCCTGTTCTGGGTGTTCGCGGTGTTTCTAGTGCTGCCCTTCGGCGTACGCACCGCGGATGAGGCCGGCGTCGCCAAGGTGCCCGGCCAGGCCGACAGTGCCCCCGTCGGCTTCAGCATCCGGCGGCTGATGATCCGCACGACCATCGTCGCGACGGTCGCGTTCGCGCTGTTCTACCTCAATTACGTCTATGGCTGGGTCACGCCGGCGATGCTCGACTACTATAATTGAGCCGGTAACCGCGCGACGCGGCGCGGTCAGGTCCGCAGCCGTTCGATCGCCTGGGCGAGCGCGACGTACAGCTTGCCCATGTCCGACGACAGCAGCGTGACCGCAAGCTGCGAGCCCTCGCGCAGCGCCAGGATCTGGCGCAGCATCGCCTCGAAATCGTGGATGTAGCGATTGACCTGCTCGCGGAACTCGGCGTCCTGATCGTAATGGCCTGAAATCTCGCGAACCTGCCCCGCATCGAGCAGGCGCACCGCGCGCCGCGTGAACACGCCCCGGTCGCCCTTCAGATACGCCGTCCACGCGCTGTCGGACACTTCCTGCGCCAGCGATTTCGACAGGTCGATCGACATCGAATTGAGCGCCTCGATCAACAGGGCGACGCGGCGCGACAGGGTGTCGCTGCTGTTGCGCTGCTGCTCGTCGCGCGCGACCTCCAGCCGGTGTTCCATCGTCATGCTGGTTTCCGCGATCGCCAGCATCTGCTTGCTCAATTCCTCGGCCGCGCGCGCGGCGGTGGCGGCGGCGCGATCGGCGACGTCGTTCAGCTCGACGATATGGCGCGCGACGCTTTGCTCCATCGCGCGGCCGAGCGCGGCCGCGCCCTCGCGTTCCAGAGCCTGCGCGGCTTCGGGGATCACCGCGGCGAGCGCCTTGCGGGCATGGTCGCTCGCGGCGGTGGCGGTTTCGCGGATGCGGTTGAGCGCCTCGATCAGCTGGGGCGCGGCATCGTCGCTGAAACGGCGCGTGCCGGCGATCGTCGTGTCGACGATGCCCTGGATGTCGTCGATGCGCGCACGGCTGGTGTCGAGCGTCGACAGCAGCGACTGCGACACGCCGCCCAGCGTGTCGCGCTGGATCGCGATCACCCCGGCGATCGCCTCGATTGCTTCATGCGTGCTCTCCGCCGCAGTGACGAGCGCGAGCAGTTCGGGCTTGGCCTCGCCGACGATCGCGCGGCTTGCCTGGATCCGCTGGTCGAGCCGGGCAAGCGCTTCCGGCATCGTCTCGTCCATCTCGCGCGACGCGGCGTCGAGCGCGGTCAGCAGGTCCTCGGCGGTGCCGATCACGCGCCGCGCGGTCTCGTCGCCGACGCGCATCGTTTCGGTCATCGCGCCGGCGCTGCCGTCGAGCGCGCTGATCGCCGCGGCGAGCGACTGCGTGCGGTCGAGCCCGGTCGTGTGGAGCGCCGCCAGCTTCTGCTCGGTTGCCTCGATGCCCGTGACCAGATTGTCGAAGAGATGCTCGCTGCGCGTACGTTGCTGGCCGAGCAGGTCGCCGATCCGGGCGATTGCCCCCTCGACCGCGCTGATCCGGTCGCTGAGTGCGGCGATGCCGTCGGCCCCGGCACGCTCGATCGATGCCTGATTGTTCGCCAGCATCGCCAGCATCGCGTCGCCCTGGGCGCTGATCCCCTTGCGCGCCTCGTCGACGGCATGCGCCGCGCGTTCGAGCACGCCGTCGACCGCGCTGGTCATTTCGCCGGTCACGGCTTCCAGCCGCGCGCCGGCGGTCTCGCTGGTCGCTTCCATCCGCGCGATGTGCGCGGCGAGCCGCTCGGCCGCGCCGCTGGCGACCGCGTCGGCCTCCTTGCCGCGCTCGGTGACCGATGCGAGCTGCGCGGCGAGCGCGGCCGCATTGGCACTGGCGGACAGCCCCGCCCGGTCGAGCGCGGTCGCCATCGCTTCGGTTTCGGCCTGCGCCTTGGGTACGGAGGCGAGCAGTACGCTCAGCCGCGCGGCCGCGGCGATGGTTGAATCGTTGAGTTGATTGGCACTCTGGTCGATCTCGCGCGCGCCGGCCGCGACGCTGGAGCCTACCTCCTGCATCCGCGCCGCGACCTGATCGGCAAGCGCGAGCAGCGCGTCGGTCTGGCGACCGAGCTCGGCGCGGTTCTGTTCGAGGACCGACGCCATCTGGCCCACCGCGTGCTCCAGCGCATCCGCCTGTGCGCGCATCGCCCGCGCGGTGCGGCCGAAGCGTTGGGCTTCCGCCCGGCTGGTGCGCAGCGCGAGCAGCGCCAGCACACCGATCAGCGCCAGCGGCGCGCACAGGACTGCAATGAACTGCAGCCATTCGCCCGGCGTCGCGCCGCCGCGCAGGTTCGGCCAGCTCGCCCACAGCGCCGCGCCGATCCAGCCGATCGCCGCGACGATGGCGAGCGCGGGCACCAGCCGGCCGGACGGGGCGTCCGAAGGAGCCTCTTCCGGGGCGGGTGGCGCCTCGGGTGCCTCCGCCACGGTGCCCAGCACCAGTTCGTCGTCGTGCGCCACGGCCTCGGTCAGCACCGCGTCGTCGTCCTCATGCCGCAAGCCGGCGATCCTCGAGCGTCCCGTCATGGCGGGACAGTAACAGGAATTGCCGCGCCGCAAACCGGCAACCGACAACCTCGTCTTAATCTTTGCGGGGTTATCCACAATTTATGGCATATGATCCCGGTGCAATCGATGCGACGCTGGCCGCGGCGGTGGGTGACGAACCCGCGCTGATCGCGGAGCTGCGCGAGGCATTTTTCGACAGCAGCCGCCGCGCGGTCACCGCGCTCGAGGATGCGGTCGACGTCGAGGGCTGGCGTGCCGCCGCGCTTCGCCTCAAGGGGCTGGCCGCGAGCTTCGGCGCGATCCGGCTGATGGCGCTGGCGGACGAAGCCGCCAATGCGACCCAGGGCGATCCGATGGTGCTGCGCCGCCTGCACAAGGCGATCGAGCGGCTCTGACCCTCTTTCGGCACGCGGCCGAAGCATAAAGTCGTCGCCCCGGCCTCCGCCGTGGCGACGAAGAATTCCTTCGCGCCGTCGCACCTGCGCGTGAACTCGACCCGCCCTATCGCTTGCGCGTCAGTTCCCGCATCGCGTCGTCCAGGCCGGCGATCGTCAGCGGGTACATGCGGTCGTTGACCAGTTCGCGCATGATGCGGATCGACTGCGAATAGCCCCATTGTTCCTTCGGAATCGGGTTGATCCACGCGGTCGCCGGATAGGTGTTGGTCAGCCGCTGGAGCCAGATGACCCCGGCTTCCTCATTGAAATGCTCGACCGATCCGCCGGCATGGGTGATCTCGTACGGGCTCATCGACGCGTCGCCGACAATCACCAGCTTATAGTCGTGGCCGAACTTGTGCAGCACGTCCCAGGTGTTGGTGCGTTCGGTGAAGCGGCGGCGATTGTCCTTCCACACGCCTTCGTAGATGCAGTTGTGGAAATAGAAGAATTCGAGGTTCTTGAACTCCGACGTCGCGGCGGAGAACAGCTCCTCGCACAGCTTGACCCAGGGGTCCATCGATCCGCCGACGTCGAGGAACAGCAGCAGCTTGACCGCATTGTGCCGCTCCGGGCGCATCCGGACGTCCAGCCACCCCTGCCGCGCGGTGCCGTCGATCGTCGCGTCGATGTCGAGCTCGTCCGCCGCGCCCTCGCGCGCAAAGCGGCGCAGGCGGCGCAGTGCCACCTTGATGTTGCGGGTGCCCAGCTCGCGCGTGTTGTCGAGGTTCTTGAACGCGCGCTGGTCCCAAACCTTGATCGCGCGCTGGTGCTTGCCTTCGCCACCGATACGGACGCCTTCGGGGTTGTAGCCCGAATTGCCATAGGGGCTGGTGCCGCCGGTGCCGATCCACTTGTTGCCGCCCTGGTGCCGGCCCTGCTGTTCCTCAAGCCGCTGCTTGAGCGTCGCCATGATCTCGTCCCACGACCCGAGCGACTCGATCGCCGCCATTTCCTCGGGCGTCAGATATTTCTCGGCGACGGCACGCAACCACTCCTCCGGGATCGCCGCCTGTTCGGTCGCATAGCTGGTGGCGATGCCGCGGAACACCTTGCCGAACACCTGATCGAAGCGGTCGAGCAGCCCCTCGTCCTTCACGAAGGTTGCGCGGGCGAGAAAATAGAAGCTCTCTGGCGTCCGGTCGATCACGTCGCGCTCCAGCGCGTCGAGCAGGACCAGATGTTCCTTCAGGCTGGCCGGGATGCCGGCGGCGCGCAGCTCGTCGATGAAGGAGAAGAACATGACCGTGCCTTTCGCGCGCCGCCCCGCCTCACCTGGGGTCCGGCACGACACGATAGAGCCGCCACGCGGTTCCCGAAAGCCCCCCGGTCACGCCCGCTCGGATCGGCTGGGCGCGCACCCCGCATGCTGCCAGCCGGGGCGCAAGCCGGTCGTCGGGCGGGCCGTCGACATACAGGAAATCCGCGTCGGGGCAGGGGGCGGTGCTGATCGACAGCGGGTCGCCCGCGACTGCCGCCGCCGCGCGGAGCGGCGCGATCGATCGCGTGCTCGCCACCCACACGCGCGACTTTCCGGGCGTCGCCGCGACGATCGGGGCGAGCGCGCGCTCGGGATGGCCGCGTGCGGCGTGGATGGTCGCGTCGTTGGTGGCGAGCGCCCCGATCGCGGCAAGGCCCAGCCCCAGCATCGTCGCCACCCGCGCCGGACCCGGCGTCGCCATCGCCCGCCCGCCAACCCGCGCGAGCATCAGCAGCAGGGCGACGGCCGCAAGCAGATAATAGCGTGGAAACTGGCTGTTCCCCAGACGCAGCAATGCCACCGTCGCAGGAAAGGCGAGCGTCGCCAACACGATGAACGGCATCGGCCCCCGCAGCCGCTCGACCACGAGCGCGATGAGGAGGAGCACGATGGCGGTGGCTGCGCCGATGCCGGCGGGCAGTCCCGCCAGCCCAAGCGTGTATGCGGCGAGCTGATCTAGCGCGGTGGCGAAATGGCCGGGGCTGAAGCGCGTATATTCGCCGAACGTAAAGCCGCCGCGGGCATGCGCGCTGGCGAACACGAAAGCGATGACCGCGATGCTGGCCAGAACCGCGGGCGCGAAGCGCCGCGCGGTCGTGACCGTCGCCTCGCGCCAGCTGCCCGCCATCGCCCGCGCCACCAGATGCCAGCCGGCCAGCGCGGGCAATGCAAAGACCAGCGTCAGCTGCGCGAACAGCCCGATGAAAAGGCTTGCCGCGATGCGACCGGGAGCCGCGCCGTCATCCTCCCCCGCGATCATCCGCTGGGTAAGCCGGATCGCGACGAGCAGGGCGAGCACCATCGGCGCATAGCCGCGCGCTTCCGATCCATAGGTGACCAGGATGGGGGAGAAGGCGAACAGCGCGGCGGCGATCATCGCCTGCGGTCGGCCCCAGCGCGCGGCGATCGCGGCGGCGAGGGGCACGGCGGCGACCCCGGTCGCGACCGACAACAGCCGCGACACGACGGGCGGCGCACCGAGGCCGGTCAGCTGCAACCACAATGTGTTCCAGTGATGATTGTTGTCATGGCCGATATTGAACCAGATGCCGGCAGGCGTCCCGACTTCAAACGCGAAGGTCGCCGACCACGCCTCGTCCAGCCACAAACCGCCGTTGGCCGCCGCGGTCAGGCGCAGCACCGCCGCACCGACCAGCATGGCGACCACCCAGATCCTGACTTCGCGATCGGAAACGCCGCCGGTGTCTTCGCGCATAGATCCCCCGGTCCAGGCCGCGCGTTCTAGCCGATCCGCCCGAAAGCGAAAGCGCCTATCGGCGGCCTCACGGCGTGATCCGCCGGCCGCACGGTCGCCGAACGATCGGGTCGCGTCATCGGTTCAGGCTTTCGCCAGGATGTCCCGGTCGATCGCATCGATGCGGTTGACCCCGGTCAGCGTCATGGCGACCGTCATCTCGCGCGCGATCAGGTCGAGCAGCTTGGTCACCCCGGCTTCCCCGCCGGTCGCCAGCGCGAACAACCACGCACGACCGAGCAGGACGCCGCGTGCGCCGAGCGCCAGCATGCGCACGACGTCAAGGCCCGACCGCACCCCGCCGTCGACCAGCACGGTCAGCCGGTCGCCGACC